>DASUMF010000140.1:0-3215 GCA_036277835.1 Acidimicrobiia bacterium | reverse complement strand
CGCGTCTTCATCGACACGACCGAACAGGCGCCCTGCGTGGTGCACGATCTGTCGTTGGCGGGCGCAGGCCTCGAGCTCACGGATCCGGCCGTCGCGGTCGGCGACTGCGTCGTGCTGGACCTGCATCTCAGCGATCACCGGCGCGGCGCGAGCATCAAGCTCACCGGTGTGGTGCGCCACACGAGCGCCGAGCACGGCGCGCCGGTGCGGGCCGGGCTCGAGTTCGTCGAGGTGGGCAACCTCGAACGTGCCCTCTTGCGGCGGCTGCTCGAGGCACAGCGTCCCGAGGCACGCCAGGCGGGCTGATCGCGAGCTGGGCGCCGAGTACCGTCACACCGAGACAACACACGCTGCGCCGGGGGGACCGATGACCGACACGACCGACACGACCGGGACGGGCGCCGACGCCGAGTCGCCGGTCGAGGCCCTGTACATGAACATGGGCATGCAGGTCATGTTCGATCTCGCCGCCCCACAGCCCAACTACAAGGAGCTGATCGAAGCGGGCGGCTACGTCGAGGCGATGCCCGGGATGGGCTTGAGCTTCAAGCGCGAGAACACCGAGTTCGTGCTTCGCCACAACGAGTTCTTCTCCAACCACGCGGAGAGCTTCAGCGCCGGCCTCCGGCCGCTCGTGCCGTTGAACGTCGACCCGCCGCGTCACGGCAAGTACCGCAAGCTGCTCGACCCCTTGTTCGCGCCGAAGCGCATGGACGAGCAGGAGGCCGACATCACACGACGCGTGAACGGCTACATCGACACGTTCATCGATCGCGGCGAGTGCAACTTCAGCGAGGAGTTCGCCGAGCTGTTCCCGTCGTCGGTCTTCCTCGGCCTCATGGGCCTCCCCGAAGAGGAGCTCCGCATGTTCCTCCGCATGCGCGACGGCATCCTCCACCCAGAGAAGTGGGATCCCGAGGCCCTCAGCGACCCCGAGAAGCGCATCGCCGTCTCGCAGGCCGCCGGCGCCGAGATCTACGAGTACTTCGGCAACCTCGTCGACGAGCGGGCGAACCATCCGGCCAACGACATCGTCACCAAGTTCCTCGCGGCGGAGATCGACGGCGACAAGCTCACCAAGGACGAGATCCTCGACCTCTTCTTCTTGTTCCTCATCGCCGGCCTCGACACCGTGAGCGACACCCTCACGTGCTCGTACGCGTTCCTCGCGACCCACCCCGAACACCGCATGCAGATCGTCGAGAACCCCGCGATCATCCCGAGCGCGGTCGAGGAGCTGCTCCGGTGGGAGTCGCCGGTGCCGTCGGGCATGCCGCGCACCTGCGTCGCCGACGTCGAGCTGCCGTCGGGCGTGAAGGTCACGAAGGGCACGGCGGTCCTCCCCAGCTTCGGGGCCGCGAACGTCGACCCGTCCGCCTACGACGACCCGTTCGAGGTGCGCTTCGACCGTGAGTCGAACCCGCACATCGCGTTCGGTGGCGGCGTGCACCGCTGTCTCGGATCACACCTCGCGCGGCGGGAGCTGCGCGTGACGCTGCGCGAGTGGCACCGGCGGATCCCCGAGTACCGGATCAAGCCCGGCCACGAGACCCTCGAGTACCCGCCCGGCCTGCGTCACGTGAAGGACCTCACCCTCAGCTGGTAGGCGCGGCCGGCGGGTCGAGACCCACCCGCGAGGACGCAGGGGGCGGCCGGTACCCTGGTACGCCCATGTCTGCCCGACGGCTTCGCTGAGTGGTGCCCACCAGCATCGGATCGAGTCGAACGCTCTACCGCTGGCAGCACGACGCCCTGGTCAGCTGGTTGCGGTGCGGTCGTCGCGGTGTGATCGAGGCCGTCACCGGCTCGGGCAAGACCGACGTGGCCATCGCGGCCGCTGCCGACGCCCTGCGGCGCGGACGCTTCGTGCTCGTGGTGGTGCCTTCGAGGGTGCTGATGGAGCAGTGGCACGGCCGTCTCACCACGGCTCTGCCGGGATCTCGCATCGGACGGCTGGGCGACAGCGGCAAGGACGTCCCCACCGACTGCGACGTGCTCGTCGCGACCCGCCACTCCGCAGCTGCGTACAAGCCGGCGCCACCCGGCTCGGGCGGCGGCTTGTTGATCGCCGACGAGTGCCACGGCCTCGGTGGCGGCATCCTGCGCCGCGCCCTGCTCCCGCAGTACGAGGAACGGCTCGGGCTCACCGCCACCCTCGAACGCAGCGACGACGCGGTGGCCACGCTGCTCCTCCCCTACTTCGGCGGGATCTGCTACCGCTACGGGTTCGAGGAAGCGATCGCCGACGGCGTGTGTGCGCGACCTCGCGTGGCGTTCGTCGGCGTGGCCCTCTCCGACGACGAACGCGCCGAGTACGTCGCGATCGAACAGCGCCTCGTGAGCGCGCGCCAGCACCTCCGGTCGCTGCAGGGGGTGCCGTTCGAGCCGTTCGGGGACTTCCTCGCCGCGGTCGCGCACCTCGCCGAACGCGACGCCGGCCCCGACGGTCGCGCGGCGCGCGAGTACCTCGACGCGTTCACGAAGCGTCGGCAGATCGTCGCCCAGACCGTCGCCAAGTACGAGCTGCTCGGCAGCCTCGCACCCGCGATCAAGGGCGCCGAAGGGGCGTTGGTGTTCACCGAGACGGTGCGCGCCGCCAACCATGCGATCAACCGGCTCGATCCGTTCGTGTCGATCGACCTCATCACCGGATCGACGGCGCGTCGACAACGCCGGGAGATCCTCGACGACCTGCGGATCCGCAAGCTCGATGCGGTCGCGGCACCGCGGGTGCTCGACGAGGGCATCGACGTACCCGATGCGAACCTCGGCATCGTCATGAGCGCGAGTCGCACCCGGCGCCAGATGATCCAGCGAATGGGCCGCATCCTGCGCCGGAAGCGTCCCGGCGTGGCCGCACGCTTCGTCATCATGTTCGCCAAGGACACGCTCGAGGACCCTGCGGTGCGCGTCGAGCGCGACGGCTTCCTCGACGAGATGGAGCGCATCGCCGAGGCAACGGGCGTGTTCGATGCCGAAGACGTCGGTGCCCTCGACGCGTTCCTGAGCGCGCCCGGCCCCGACACGGTGCCCGCACCCGAGCACCTCGAGCATGCGTCACGCGCAGCAGGTGTGGCGGGCGTCGATCTCGACGACACGCTCGACGGGGCAACCGTCGCGTCGTTGGCCGCCTCCCTCGGCGTCGAGGAGGTCTACGCGTTGTTGAGCTTCACCGCGCGGCCGCGGTCCGATGAGCATGAGGCGGAAGCGATCGC
>DASUMF010000139.1:0-2269 GCA_036277835.1 Acidimicrobiia bacterium | reverse complement strand
GCGCCTACTTCATCGGCTCCAACGAGTGGCGCGACCTCGCGTGGAAGATTCGGGTGCGGATCGTCGCCGCCGATCCCGGCCGCGAGTTCGCATGGGAGAACCTGGGCGACCCGTCCAACCCGAACCCCGACGACGAACAGGGCCTGATCCGCTGGGGGTACACGTTCGAGCCGGTCGAGCGCGGGACCCGTGTCGAGGAGACGTGGCGCATCCTGCGCCCGTACCCACAGCTCGAAGGTGCGACGCGCGAGGACTTCGAGCGCCTGATCCGGAATTTCGAGCACGCCATCGCGGCCACGCTCGCCAACCTCAAGGCGCGGTACGAGGCTTGAGGACCGTGGTCACTGTTCGAGCGTGATCGCCTGTTCCGGGCACGCGACCACGGCGCGCTGGGCGTCGGCTTCGCGCTCGGGCGCCACGGTGCCGTGGCCGCGGACCTGTCCGTAGCCCCGGTCGTCGTCGACGAACAACGACGGCGCGAGCACGTAGCAACGGCCGTGACCGCTGCACCGCTCGGTGTCGATGGCGACTCTCACGCGCGAGTCGACGCGCCGAACACGAGCGGCAGCGCCGTCAGGTGGAAGGTGCCCGACGGGAACACGATCTCCGGCTCTGCGCCCGGCGCCACCGCGTACTCCGGCACGAGCTTGTGGAACTCCTCGACCACGATGCGCAGCTCACGCCGCGCGAGGTGGGAGCCGAGGCACCGGTGGATGCCGCCCCCGAAGGCGAGGTGGCCGGTGTCGGCCTGCGCGGGATCGATCGAGTCGGGGTGGGCGAACCGCTCGGGGTCGCGGTTGGCGGTGCCGAGCACGAGGGTGACCTGTGACCCCTCCGGGATCAACGTGCCGCACACCTCGACGTCCTGCGTGGTGACCCTCGGCGTGGTGGGCGCGGGCTGCTCGAGCCGGAGGATCTCCTCGATCACCGGGGCGACGAGCGCGGGGTCGGCGACCATGCGGGCGCGCACCTCGGGCGCTCGCGCGAGGTGCAGCAGCACGAAGCCGATCATCGCGGTGACCGTGTCGAGCCCGGCGAGGATGAACAGGAAGCACATCCCGAGGAGCTCGTCGTTCGTCCACGCATCGTCGCCTTCGAGCACGAGGATGCGACTCAGGAGATCGTCTCCCGGGTTGGCGCGCTTCTCGTCGACGCACACCTGCAGGTAGGTGAACAGCGCGGTCGCGCATTCGACGACCTCGGGCGCGAGCTCCGCCGTGCTGTCGCGGCTGCTGTGCTCGATGATCGTCTCCGCCCAGTGGATGAACTGATCGCGATCCTCCACCGGCATCCCGAACAGCGTGAGGAACACCTGCGTCGGGTAGAGGCGCGCGAGCTCGGCGACTGCATCGCACGAGCCGTTGTCGACGAACGCCTCGATCAGCGCGCGTGCCTGCGCGCGGAGGCTGTCCTCCATCGTGTTGATCACCTTGGGCGCGAGCATCGGGTCGAGGATCTTGCGGTAGCGCAGGTGCTCGGGCGGGTCGATCGCGATCGGGATGAGCGGCACCGGGCTGCCCAACCCGTCGAACGCCCGCGCCGACGAGAAGATCTCGGGGTGGCGGTGCCCGAACTGCACCGCCTCGGGGCTCGTGAGCATCCACGTGCCGTCGGCGAGCTGGATCACGTCGCCCGCCGCGCGCACGTAGCTCCACCCCGCGGCGCGGTCCTTCGCCATCGGCGCGTCCTCGAACCGGAACCCCTCGCGCCGGAACCCCTCGCGCACCGTGCCCATCGCTCCCCCTTCGCGCCGCGCCCGGTGTCGAGCGTAGACCCGACGACTGCGCTCACTCGCGGGGCGCAAGCGGGCAGACTGTCGCACGTGCCGTTCGGAGGGGGTCGACGTCGCTGGCCACACGTCGCCGCGGTGGCGATCCTGCTCGCCACCGCGATCGGTGCCGCACGGACGCCGGCCGCACAGACAAAGGCCGCACAGCCAAAGGCGGAGCGTGCCGCGAGCCGCGCGACCGACCGGGCGCTGCAGGGCCGGAGCACGGCCGTCGACCCCACCCCGCGCCCGGCGGTGCCGGGCAAGCACATCGTCGTGATCTCGGCCGGCCAGGCGTCGAGCACCGCGAAGGTCGGCGTCGACGCGGCGGTGGATGCGGCGAAGGCGATCGGGTGGCAGGTCGACGTGTACGACGCGCAGCTGAACCCGGCGAATTACGGGCCGCTCGTGCGCCAGGCGATCGCGGCGGGGGTCGACGGCATCCTGCTCGGCGCGATCGACTGCCAGGCGGTCGCCGGGCCGCTCCGCGAAGCGCGCAAG
>DASUMF010000138.1:0-3701 GCA_036277835.1 Acidimicrobiia bacterium | reverse complement strand
CTAGGGTGACCGCCGTGGCCGAGTGGCATGACGCAACCGAGGAGTACCTCGAAGCGATCCTCGAGATCGAAGAGGAAGGCGTCGTGCCGATCCGGGCCCGGCTCGTGGAGCGACTCGGCTTGTCGGCCCCGGCGGTGTCGGAAACGGTGAACCGTCTGGTCGAGCACGGCTACGCCGAGCTGCTCGACGACCGCTCCCTGCGCCTGACCGACAAAGGGCGCAAGGTGGCCACCTCGGTCGTGCGCCGGCACCGCCTCGCCGAGCGCCTGCTCGTCGACATCATCGGCCTCGAGTGGGAGAAGGTCCACCGGGAGGCCGACCGGTGGGAGCACGCGATCTCCGCCGACGTGGAGGCCAAGCTGGTGCTCCTCCTCGGCGACCCGGCCACCTGCCCGCACGGCAACCCGATCCCCGGATCGGCGCACGCCACCGACACGAGCAGCGCGACGCCGCTCACGCAGTCGACCCCCGGGCGCTACCAGGTGCGGCGGATCAGCGAGAAGGTCGAGATCGACGAGTCGGCACTCAACTTCCTGGCTGCCGCCAAGCTGATCCCCGGCTCGAACGCCACCGTCGTGAGCTCGGGGCCCGACGGCGTGCACCTCGAGAGCGACGCCGGCGAGCAGATCGTGCCACGCGAGGTGGCACAGCTCATGTACGTCGTTCCCGCCTGACCTTCAGCAGGCGCCTCCGGCGACCGCCGGCACGATGCTCACCGTCTGTCCGGCGGTCACGGGCGTGGCGACGCCATCGAGGAAGCGGATGTCCTCGTCCGCGACGAACACGTTCACGAACCGGCGCAGCTCGCCCTGGTCGTCGAAGAGGCGTTCGGTGAAGCCGGGATGGGCGGTCTCGAGCTGCGCGAGCACCTCGGCCACGGTGCCGGTCTCGGCGGTGACCTCGGCGGCGCCGCCCGAGAGCTCACGCAATTGGGTTGGGATGCGGACGGTGACGGCCATCGTGGGATCTCCTGTGATCCGTTACTGCTCGAATTGCTCGGGCGGGAACGCGTCGTGGAACGCGTCGAGGGTGGGAGCGATCACCGCGGTGGGTCGCCCGCGCTCGACGACCGCGTCGAGCGTCTTCAACCCGTGCCCGGTGATGTAGACGACGACCCGCTCGTCGGGCCGCACGACGCCCTCCGCCGCGAGGCGCTTGAGCGTGGCGACGGTGACGCCGCCGGCCGTCTCCGCGAAGATGCCCTCGGTGCGCGCGAGCAGCACCATCGCGTCGACGATCTCCTCGTCGGTCACGGCCGCGAGTCCGCCGCCCGTCTCGCGCACGGCGTCGAGCGCGAAGTAGCCGTCGGCGGGGTTGCCGATGGAGAGCGACTTGGCAATCGTGTCGGGCTTCACGGGCTTGATCGTGTCGGAGCCCGACAGCCACGCCTGCGCGACGGGCGAGCAGCCCTCCGCCTGCGCGCCCGACACCCGCACCTGCGGGGGCTCGGCGAGGAGGCCCACCTTGTGGAGCTCGTCGAAGCCCTTCCGGATCTTGGTGAGCAACGACCCGCTCGCGATCGGCACCACCACGTGATCCGGGACCTGCCATCCGAGCTGCTCGGCCGTCTCGAACGCGAGCGTCCGCGAGCCCTCGGCGTAGAACGTGCGGACGTTGACGTTCACGAACGCCCACGGGTAGGTGCCCGCGAGCTCCGCGCACAGTCGGTTCACCGCGTCGTAGTTGCCGTCGATCGCGACGAGGTTGCCGCCGTAGATCGCGGTGGTCACGACCTTGCCCTGCTCGAGGTCGGCAGGGATGAACACGAAGCTCTGCAGTCCGGCGTGCGCCGCGTGCGCGGCGACCGCGTTGGCGAGGTTGCCGGTGGACGCGCACGCCGCGACCTTGAAGCCGAACTCGAGCGCCTTCGCCAGCGCCACCGACGTGACGCGGTCCTTGAACGAGTTCGTGGGGTTCACGGTGTCGTTCTTGATCCACACCTCGCCGAGCCCGAGCTCGGCCGCGAGACGGTCGGCACGCACGAGCGGCGTGAAGCCGGCGCCCAGGTCGACCGCCGGGTTGCGATCGGCAGGGAGCAGGTCGGCGTAGCGCCACATCGACAGCGGCCCCGCCGCGATCTTCTCCGGGCTGATCGCGGCGCGGATCGCGTCGTAGTCGTAGTCGACCTCGAGCGGGCCGAAGCACCACTCGCAGGTGAAGATCGCCGCCACCTCGTACTCGCGGCCGCATTCGCGACATCGCAAGCCTCGTACGTGTGCCATGTGAGCGTGCTCCTTGTCGTCCTCGATCCACCGCCATACCGGTACTGGCATCGCCGGTGCTTCTCGACGCGCTCTCGAGCGCCTCGAGCGGAGGACCGCTCTCAGGCTGACTCATCGTTCAGGCATTGGCACCTGGCGGTACCCCTGGCTCCGAGTGCTCGGAGCCGGGGTGCTGCTGGTTGCCGCGGCGTCTACGGGCCTGTCCCTCGGCCGCTCTGGATGAGCGCGTGACCCATCAGGATACCAAACGGCACTTCTGTCCCCCGCTCGATACGTCGGCCATACCCTTGGCCCATGCCAGCGGACCCGGCGCTCGCCGCGCTCGTCGCCGCCAAGGACGCACTCGGCGTGACCGTGTCGGTGTGCCTGCCGGCGCGAAACGAGGAGGCGACGGTCGGCCAGATCGTGTCGACGGTGCGCCGCAACCTGCTCCAGCGGGTCGGTCTGGTCGACGAGGTCGTGGTGATGGACGACGGCTCGACCGACGCCACCGCCGAGGCCGCTGCGTACGACGGCGCGCGCGTGGCGGCGGTCGACGGCGTGCTCCCGGGACTGACACCGGGCAGCGGCAAGGGCAACGCGCTGTGGCTCTCGCTGTACGAGTGCACCGGCGACATCATCTGCTGGGTCGACGCCGACATCCGCAACTTCGCGCCTCATTTCGTGACGCGCCTGCTCGCGCCGCTGCTCACGGATCCCGCGGTCGGCTTCGTGAAGGGCTTCTACCGTCGCCCCCTCTTCGACAAGGTCACCGGCGGCGGCCGCGTCACCGAGTTGATGGCGCGCCCGGTGATCTCGGCGCTGTTCCCACATCTCGCCGACTTCGTGCAGCCGCTCGCGGGCGAGTACGCGGGCAGGCGCACCCTCCTCGAGTCGGTCCCGTTCGTCGAGGGCTACGGCGTCGAGATCGGCCTGCTCGTCGACCTCGTCGCGCGCTACGGCCCCGGCGCAATGGCGCAGGCCGACCTCGGTGTGCGCGAGCACCGCAACCGACCGCTCGACGAGCTCGGGCCCCAGGCGATGGCCGTGCTCGTCACCGGACTGCGACGTGCAGGCGTGCCGGTCGACCGCCGCCTCGCCGAGCTGGTGCGCTACGACGCGCACCAGCACCAGGAGCGCGTCCCGGTCGAGATCCGCGAACGCCCGCCGATGATCTCGATCCCCGCGTATCGCGAGAAGTTCGGCCGCGCGGAGGACGACCACGAGCTCGCGGTCTGACGTACCGTCGCGCACCCGAGCCCGACGACAGGAGCTGCCCGTGACCGCGTACGTGCTCGTCGACATGGACGTCACCGACCCCGCCCGGTACGACGAGTACCGCGCGCTGGCCGGTCCGAGCGTGGCGCAGTACGGCGGGCGCTACCTCGTGCGCGGCGGCGCGTCTGAGGTGCTCGAGGGCGACCGCGTGCCGAATCGCACCGTCGTGCTCGAGTTCGACGACCTGGACGCAGCGCGACGCTGGTATGCCTCGCCGGAGTA
>DASUMF010000137.1:0-4771 GCA_036277835.1 Acidimicrobiia bacterium | reverse complement strand
GACCTCGGCGACGGCGACGTCGACGACGTCCTCGACCGCGTCCTCGGCGACGTCGAGGTTGCGCCCGGCCGAGAGCACGACCTCCCGGTCGGCCAACGGCCGCGCGAGCTCGAGCTCGTGCGAGGCGAGCAGCACCGTGCGGCCCTCGTCGGGTGCGTTCCGGACGATCGCGTCGAGCACTGCGCGCCCGTCGGCATCGAGGCCGGCGTGCGGCTCGTCGAGGAGGAGCAGTCGAGGATCGCGCGCGAGCGCGACTGCGAGTGCCAACCGTCGGCGCTGCCCGGCGGAGAGCCGTCGATGATCGACATCGCGCACGTGGGTGAGGCCGAGACGCTCGAGCGCCGCGTCGGCCGCGGCGACCGTCCCTCCCGACGCCCGCGCAGCCAACGACAGGTTCTCGCGCACCGTGAGGTCGTCGTAACAGAACGTCTCGTGCCCGACGAGGGCGAGCTGGCGCCGTGCACCCTGTCGATCACGCGCCAGGTCGTGGCCGAACACGACGGCTTCACCCGAGTAGAGCGGCACGAGTCCGGCCACGAGACGCAGCAACGTGGTCTTTCCGGCGCCATTGGCACCCGAGAGCAGGACGACTTCGCCCGCGTCCGCGTCGAGGTCGACACCGGCGAGTGCCGGGAAGCGACCCAGGAGGCAGACAGCGGAGCGGAGACGGACGACAGGCACACTCGCCTCCGGGCGATCGAAGACCTCGAGTGTACGAATCCGCGCCGCGCGGGGTCGAACCGGCTCTGTCCCTGCGTCCGGTGCGGCCTGAGGGCTCCGTTACCCTCACGGGATGCGGAGGACGCTCAGCGGGATCGGTCGCGTCCTCGTCACCGCGGGGCTCCTCATCCTGCTCTTCGTGGCCTACCAGCTCTGGGGCACCGGGATCCTCGAAGCCCGATCCCAGGACGCCCTCCGTAGCCAGTTCGAACAGGCCCTGCGCACCCAGGCGTCGTCGACATCGACCAGCACCCCGGTCACCACGCCGACGGCGTCCGTGCCGGCGAGCACCACGACCACGGTGGTGCCGACGGTCGAGATCCCACCCGGCGGCGACGCGGTGGCGCAGATCGACATCCCGAAGCTCGGCGTCTCGAAGGTGGTGGTCGAAGGCGTCGACGTGGACGATCTGCGCAAGGGTCCCGGCCACTACCCGACCACACCCTTGCCTGGCCAGGTCGGGAACGCGGCCATCGCCGGGCACCGCACCACCTACGGCGCGCCGTTCGGCGACCTCGACCAGCTCCAGCCCGGCGACGAGATCGTCCTGCAGACCCTGCAGGGGAAGTTCACGTACAAGGTGTCGAAGGACCCCTTCGCCGTGAGCCCCGACGACGGTGACGTGCTCAACGCCGTGCCGGACCCGGCCGATCCGGGGACCAACCTCGCCACGTTGACCCTCACGACGAGCAACCCGAAGTACTCGGCGGCGGAGCGTCTGATCGTGCAGGCCGCTCTCGTGCTGCCGCCCGGGGCGACCCCGCTCCCCGCCTCGCCGACGCCCGACGATGCACACGTCGAGATCGCGGGCCTGGGCGGTGAGACGTCGTCCCGATCGCCGGCGATCCTCTGGGGGGTCATCGCGCTGCTGATCGGGCTCGCCTGGTGGTGGATGTTCCACCGCTACCGGCGGTGGTACGTGTGGTTCGCCGGCGCGGTGCCGTTCCTCGCCGCGCTCTTCGTGTTCTTCACGTACTTCGAGCGGCTGCTGCCCTCGAACTACTGAGCCTCGCTCACGCCTCGTCGATCGCGGCGAGCACGTCACCCGACCGCACCTGCTGACCCGGCTGCGCGTAGAGCTCTCGCACCACACCGGGCACCTCGGTGATCACGATCACCTCTTCTTCGCCTGCCTGCATGCGAGCGACCTCGTCCTCCTCGGCGATCAACTGACCTTCGTCGACGTCGACGGCGGTGATGACCCCGTCGACGGGCGCGCGCACGTCATGCATCCCGTGAGCGTACCGATCCCTCGGTACGCTCTGACCGTGGTCTTCGTGGTCGGCACGGTGCTGCTCTCCGTGTTGGCCGTGGTCGCGACCGGTGGCAGCTTCGCCCGGCTCGGGCGGCTCCAGCTCCGATCGCTCTGGCTCCTGCTCCTCGGTCTCGTCGGCCAGGTGGTGCTGGAAGTGATCGAGGTGCCCGCCGCGCGCCTCGACGATCTCGGCTACCTGCTCCTGCTCGGCACGTACGTGCTGATCCTCGCCTTCTGCGCGCGCAACCGTCGCGTGGGCGGCATGCTCGTCGTGACCGTGGGCGTGTGCCTGAACGTGCTCGTGATCGCGCTGAACCAGGGGATGCCGACGAAGGACGACGTCGTCGAGCGCAACGGTCGCACCGTGCACGAGCCGATCGAGCGGAGCGTGAAGCACCGACCCCTCGAGGACGACGACCTGCTCCCGTTCCTCGGTGACGTGCTGACGGTGCCGGGCGTGCCCAACCAGCAGTTCTCGATCGGCGACGTCGTCATCGGGATCGGTGTTGCCGACGTGTGCTTCGAGGCGAGCCGTCGTCCACGCCGCAGGGGCGTGTACCTCCCGGAGACCGTCGAGTCGAGCTGACCCGGGAAGCTCAGGCTGCGGGTTCGAGCAGACCCGCGCGGTCGAGCACGATCTCGAGCGCCGACAGCACCCGCGCGTCGTACAGGTAGGCCGGCGCGCAGGACAGTGCCTCGAGCGCGAGCGACGCCTGCGCGGGCACGCCCTCCGACAATTCGTCGAATGCACTCGCGACCTTCAGCACCTGGCCTGACAACACCGAAGGCCGCGAGCCGACCTTGGCGCGATACGGCAGCGTCTCCGCCGCGATGATGTCGCCGGCCGGCGCGAGCAGGGGCGTGCTACGGAGGATCGCGGCACCCGACGACGCGACCGCGGCCGGCTCCGGCGCGCGACCGTCATCAGGCTCGTCGAGACAGACCTGACCGAGATGGTGCAACAGCGCGGCCGTTTCGAGCTGCGCGAGCTCGTGACGCGAGAAGCCGAGCTCCGTGCCGATCGACACCGCGACCGTGGCGACGCGCTCCGAGTGCCCGTCACGCACGATGCCACCGAGCTCGGGCGCGGCGCCGAGCGCGCGGATGGTCTGGTCGTAGGTCCGACGGATCTGGTCGAGGTGCTCGTAGGAGTACCACGCACCGAGCAGCGGAATCGTGAACACGACCGGACCCCACAGACCCATGCCCCCGGATCCGTCGATGCCCATGTCGCTGATGCCCATGAGGGTCGCACTCGTGATCAGTGCAAGGTCGGCCGTGCGCCCGTGCATCGAGATGGCGAGCGTTCGCTGCCTGATCATGCGCGCGATCTCGGCCACCACGATCGGTGCGACGGCCGCGCCACCGAGCGCCACGAGCACCCCAGCGCGGTCGGTGGGTGAATCCAGCGCGGTGTCGATGCCATGGAACACGAGGACCGCAGCCATGCCCTCCGCGAGTCGCTCGAGCAAGAGGAAGAGTCGGCCCTCGGCGGTCGTCGGCTCGCTGCGAACGAGGAAGGTGGCGAGCAGCGCGACGAACAGGACCATGGCGGCATCGCCGACGGAGGCCCGTCGGGCGAGCACCACCATGTAGGCGAACGAGATCGGCAGGGCGACGCGATACGGGGGGCGGAGCTCGATCAGCTCACCGGCCGCGATCGCGCCGCCGATCAACGCCAAGGCGGACCACGGGGTGCCGGGTCGGAAGAGGTCGGCGACGATCGCGACGGCCACACCGCCGCCGAAGAGCACCGCGACCCGGACCCAGCGATTCACTGCTGAGCCGCCCGCTCCCGGGCACGATCAGGCAGGACGTCGCCGAGGCCCGCGGATCCGGTCCCGGCCTCCGGAGGTGCCACGTCCCACTCGTGGACTTCGACCTCGAACCCGGCGCCGTAGTGCTCGCCGCGCCGTTCGATCGCGTGGATCAGGGCCTCGACGCAGTCCGAGTTGAACTGGGTGCCGGCCCCGTTGCGCAGCTCCTCGAACGCGGTGTCCTGGCTCAGAGCCTTGCGGTACGAGCGTGTCGACGTCATGGCGTCGAACGCGTCGGCGACGTGGATGATCGCGGGTTCGACCAGCCCGGTGCCTTCCACCGCCGCGGTGGCCGCCTCGGTGGTGGTGTCGCCGGCGATCGGCGCGAGGAAGTCGATGCGGTGGAGCAACTCGACCGACACACCTTCGTGCCGACGCACGCGCTCGAACTCGGACTCGGTCAGCCGGCCCGGCTTGTTGAGGAGCTGGTTCGGCACGATGAGCTTGCCGATGTCGTGCATGAGCGCGGCGTACCGGAGGCGCTCCATCCGGTTGTTACCGAACCCGAGCTCCGTGCCGACGTACTCGCAGAACGTCGCGACACGATGCGCGTGACCGGCGGTGTACCTGTCCTTGGCCTCCAGCGCAAGGATGAGCGTCTGGATGGTCTGCTCCTGCGCGGCACGCAATTCGAGGTAGCTCGCGAACGTGCTGCGCGCGATCAAGATCGGCACGACGAGCAGCGGCACGACCACCGCACCGAGCTCCAGGTACACCCATCCAAGCCCCAACCCCAGAACAGCGAACGGGAAGGCCGGTACGTCGTACGGAGCAAGGTGTCGCGCGACGGTCCAGTAGGGCTCGTCCGAGCTGATCGAGACCGGCAAGCCAACCAGAAGCGTGTTCGAAGCGAGGTAGACGCATGCGGCCAGACAAGTAGCGACTATGAGTCGAACCGTCTCAGACGCGTAACTGCCATTCGTAATGAGCCAGAACGGGACCGCTGCAAGAACAAGGCTCACGATCCCTGCAGAAAAGT
>DASUMF010000136.1:0-2238 GCA_036277835.1 Acidimicrobiia bacterium | reverse complement strand
GTCACGGTGCACACCACCGTGTCGTCGGGCTCGAGCAGCCTTCCGGCCGCGGCCGCGAACAATCCGGCGACCGAGGCGGCCGACGCCGGCTCGACGAAGCACCCTTCGTCGGACGCGAGCATGCGGTACGCCTCGAGGATCTGCGCGTCGGTGACCGCGCCGATGTGACCGCCCGACTCGTCGCGAGCCGCGACCGCGCCCTCCCACGACGCCGGGTTCCCGATGCGGATGGCGGTGGCGATCGTCTCCGGGTGCAACACCGGCTCGCCGAGCACGATGGGCGCGGACCCCGCCGCCTGCCAACCGAGCATCCGTGGCAGGCGCGTCGAGCGACCCTGGTCGTGGTACTCGCGGTACCCGCGCCAGTAGGCGGTGATGTTGCCGGCGTTGCCGACCGGGAGGCAGTGGACGGTGGGGGCGTCGCCCAGCGAGTCGACGATCTCGAACGACGCCGTCTTCTGGCCCTCGATGCGGAACGGGTTCACCGAATTCACGACTTCGATGCCCGGGCGCTCGCCGAGCTCGCGCACGATGCGCAACGCGTCGTCGAAGTTCCCGTGGATCGGCACGACCCGCGCGCCGTGGATCAGCGCCTGCGCGAGCTTGCCGAGCGCAACGTGACCTTCGGGGATGAGCACCGCGCACCCGACCCCCGCGCGGGCCGCGTACGCCGCGGCCGAGGCCGACGTGTTCCCGGTCGACGCGCAGATCACGAGCTTGGCGCCGCGGTCGACCGCGATGGAGATCGCCAACGTCATGCCGCGGTCCTTGAACGACCCCGTGGGGTTGAGCCCTTCAACCTTCAGCAGCACCCGGGCGACTCCGGCCCGTTGTGCCACGCGTGGCGCATCGAGGAGCGGCGTGTTGCCCTCGAGCAGCGTCACCACCGGCGTCGCGTCGGTGACGGGCAGGTGCTCGCGGAATGCTTCGATGATCCCCGGCCAGCTCATCGCGGCCTACTCCTCGTCGCCGATCACGCGCAGCACCGAGCCGACTCGGTGGACGGAGTCGACGTCGCCGAGCGCGTGCACCCAGTCGCGCACGTCGACTTCGCGCGCGGGATGCGTGACGAACACGAGCCGGGCGTCGTCACCGATCCCCTTCTGCTGCATCGACAGGATGGACACGCCGTGCTCTTCGCACTTCAGGGCGACCGCGGCCAGCACGCCGGGGCGGTCGGCCACCTCCATGTGGACGTAGAACTGCGACGACACGTCGCCGATGGCCAGGATCGGCTTTGCAGCCAGCGTGCCGATGGTCGCGCCCTTGCGCCCCTCCACCAGGTTCTTCGCCGCGTCGACGAGATCGCCCAGCACCGCCGAGGCGGTGGGCGCACCGCCGGCGCCACGGCCGTAGAACATGAGCTCGCCCACCGCGTCGCCCTCGATGAACACCGCGTTGAAGGCGTCACGCACCGACGCGAGCGGGTGGCGCTCCGGCACCATGGTGGGGTGCACGCGCACCGCCACCTCGCCGTCGACCTCCTCGGCGATGGCCAGGAGCTTCACCACGTAGCCGAGGTCGCGCGCCGCCGCGATGTCGTCGGGGGTGATGGCGGTGATCCCCTCGCGGTACACGTCGGACGTCACCACGCGCGCACCGAACGCGATGCTCGCGATGATCGCGGCCTTCGCCGCGGCGTCGTAGCCGTCGACGTCGGCCGTGGGATCGGCTTCCGCGAAGCCCAGGGACTGCGCCTCCGCCAGCGCGTCGTCGAACGACGCGCCATGGTCGGTCATGTTCGAGAGGATGTAGTTCGTCGTGCCGTTGACGATCCCGATCACACGTCGGATGCGGTCGCCGGCCAGCGACTCGCGGAGCGGCCGCATCAGCGGGATCCCGCCACCCACCGACGCCTCGAAGAGCAGGTCGACGCCCGCGCCCTCCGCCGTCTCGAAGAGCTCCCGGCCGTGCACCGCGAGCAGCTCCTTGTTCGCGGTGACGACGGGCTTGCCGGCCATCAGCGCCTCGACGATGAGCGACCGCGCCGGCTCGACGCCGCCGATCACCTCGACGACGACATCGATGTCGGGATCGCCGACCACCGCAGCCGGGTCGTCGGTGAAGCAGCGCGCCGGGAGCGGGAGCCCGCGATCCTTCGTGGTGTCGCGGACCGCCACGCGCGTGACCGCGAGGGGGACGCCGGCGCGCGCCTCGATCACGTCGGCGTGCTCGTGCACGAGGCGCACGAGCGCACCACCCACGTTGCCGCATCCGAGCAACCCGATCCGCACCTGC
>DASUMF010000135.1:0-5059 GCA_036277835.1 Acidimicrobiia bacterium | reverse complement strand
CATCGTCCATCTGGCCCGGCTACCCGGGGCGACGGTCCCGGAAACGCGCGACGAGCCGTGGTCGTCCCAACGTGGTTGTCGAGGCGGAGCCGAGGGTAGGCCCCGTTCGTGGATGACTCGGTGCTCACGGAACGGCTGCGGTCCGCGCTCCGCAGCGGTGCGGACCTGCCCGACGAGCGCGAGGCGCTGTGCACGTTGCTCGACGTGTACGCGCTGCATCTGGCGCCGATCACGGATCTCGACGGCGCGGCAACGTGGCAGCATCATCCCGACGTGGCAGCCCTGAAGGGCACGCTCGAAGCCCGGTTTCGGGCCCGGCTCGGCGACGTGCCGTGCCCCGTCGGCGACGATCCGGCGGAGTCCTTCCGACGCCTCGCGCGCGACGACGTCGCCGGTCCCGTCTACGAGTGGTTGGCGGCGGACGCGGATCGCGACGAGCTCATCGAGTTCATCTCGCTCGAGGGCGGACCCGACGCGGACTTCGACGACCTCGTCGCGCTCTGCCAGATCGGGCTCGTCGGCCTCCCGAAGCTGACGTTGGCGCGCAACTACTGGGACGAGATGGGTCGCGGTGAGCTGTCCTCGGTCCATACCGAACTGCATCGCGACATGGTGCGCGCGTTGCGGCTCCGCGCCGTTCCCGTGGACGAGCTGCCCACGCAGGCGCTCGAACGCAAGGCGCTGAACGGATATCTCGCGACGAACCGCGCGCTGCAACCGGAACTGCTCGGGAGCCTGGGGCTCATCGAGTGCCAGGCGGGGCCGCGCTGCCGCAAGGTGGCGGCCGGGATGCGGCGGCTCGGACTGCCTGCCGGAGCCCTGCCGTTCTACGAGGAGCACGCGACTGCCGATCCTCGGCACGGCAAGGACTGGGTCGCGCAGGCCATCGTGCCGCTCGTGGACGAGCGACCCGAGTGGGGCCCGCGCATCCGTCGCGGCGCGCAGTGGCGAGCGACGGTCAACCGTGACTTCTTCGTGGCGATGGCTCGCTCGTTCGGCGTGCTCGCCGACGCTGCGTGAGCAAGCAGCGCTGCTCGTTCGGACCCCTCGACGTGGTGTTCGACGACGAGTGCACGCTCGCGCCCCGACCGTGGACGCTGCTGCAGAGTCGGGTGGCCGTGGAGCGTGCGCAGTCCGCTCCGCCGGGAGCTTTCGTGGAACTGCACTGCGGCGCCGGCCACATCGGCCAGGCAGTCGCTCGCTGGTCGGGTCGCAGCATCGTGCAGGTCGACGACGTCGTCGGCTGTTGCGCGTCGGCGGCAGACAACGCGACGAGGAACGGCGTCCGATCACTCGTCGTGTGCGCGAGCGAGACGCAGTTGCCGATTCGACCCGAGACGTGCGCGCTCCTGATCGCCGATCCGCCGTACGTGCCGACCCTCGACACCGGAACGTTCCCCGACGATCCCGTGCACGCGATCGACGGCGGTGTGGATGGGCTCGACGGTGTGCGCTCGACGCTCGCAGCGGCGACCGCGCTCCTCTGCCCGGGTGGACGACTGCTGCTCCAGGTCCGAGGCCCGGACCAGGCGGCGGCCGCGGTCGCGGCCGCCGAGCTCTCGCACCCGCAGCTCGGACCCTCCGGGATCGCTGTCGCAGCCGACGACCGAGCCGTGGTCGAATTCGTCCGCGCGGGGCCTGACGTCAGCGCCAGCGCCGCCCGGCGCGTCCGTGGTGGGGAAGGTGGAAGCCGGTGATGCCGCGGAGCAGTGGCTCGCCCACGACCGCGTTGGCGGCCTGCACGCCAGCCATGACCGCGCTCTCGATGCACCCCGCGTTGAGGCCGGTGTCGATCCAGTCGCCTGCGAGCACGAGGTTGTCGTAGCCGCTCTCGTCGGCGCGCAGCCGGAGCCGTCCGGTGCCGGGGAGCGACAGCACGTAGCGATCCGAAGGGTCGACGTTGGCGCGCAGGTACTGCGCGTCGAGACGGGCCTCACCGTCCGCGTCGCCCGGGTCGAACAGCGCGTTCCAGTCGAAGTCGCCGTCGACGCTCGTTCCGGGCAGCGTCCGCGCGATGCCGTGACGGAGGAACTCGATCGTGTTGGCGCGGACGTCGTCGAGCCGTCGCGCGGGGTACCCGACGTCGTCGTCGCGCGGCGCGGCCACGTCGGGGAGCGTGTGGCACGAGTACACGATCGATGCCGGCCGCTCACCCGGCGGCCACTGCTCGACCGCGAGGAGATGCGACATCGAGGCCTGGGTGTGGAACGCACCCGGCACCCCGGTCACGGTGCCCGCCGCGCTCGGCGCGCCGAGGGTGGTCTCGTCGGCGGTGAGCCACAGCTGCACGGCTTGCGTCGCGACCGTGCCGAGCCCGTCGGTCATGGCCCGCCACTCCGGGGTGCGCGGGTTGGCGACCAGCTCGCCGCACACGTGGTGGTGCATCCCCACGGGAATCGCCAGCACGGCGGTGTCGAAGTCGACGCCGCGGCGCAGCGTGCGCGTCGACACAGCAGGACTGGTCGACCAGAACGACTCGAGATCCTCCGCCGCCGGCGCCTCGAGCAGCTCGTCGGGCGCTGACGCCGGCCAGCAGGGCAATCCACCGACCCGGATCAACGGCTCGTACGGCTCGTCGCCACGCACACGCGCCTGCACGCCGACGTCGATCCCGTCGATGCGCGTGCCGTCGTCGCTCACGCGCAGCGCGTCGATCCGATGGAAGAACTCGAAGCGCACACCGCGAGCGCGGAGCACCTGGTAGAGCGGGGCGAACACGACCTCGCCCATGCCGGCGGTCATCTTCCAGAAGATGGCGCCCCGGTAGTCGAGGAAGAGCTTCGCGGAGAGGAGCAAGCCGGTGCCCGCGGCGAATCGGGGTCGATGGTCGTCACCGTGCTCGTAGCCGAACACCAGGTCGTAGACGCCCCGCACGAGTGGCGAGTCGAGCGTGTCGGGGCTCGCGCCGTGGTGCGCGATCCAGTCGCGATAGTCCCAGTCGTCGATGGCGGCGAAGCCGTCGGGCGCCGTGAGCAGCTCGTCGGCCACGATCCCGCGCATCGTCGCACCGACGAGGTCGACCACCTGCCAGAGCCGCCGCGCGCCGTGGTCGTCGCCGACGCGGTCGCGGATCTCGGTGCGGAGCCGGTCGACGACCGCGTCGATCGACGCGCGCACCGGTGCGACGAGCCGATCGTCGGGTGCGCCGAGCGCGTCCGTCAGCGCCTGTCCGGTCACCGCGACCTCGAGCGCGCCGACGAGTGCGAGCAACGTGACGTCGCGCACGAGTTGCCCGACGGCGGCCGGAGCCGGCGAGGGCGGATCGGGTGGTACCGCACTCGCCGTGAGGACCAGCGGCGGTGTGGGTCGGGCCGCGCTCGGTCGCGCCGGCAGCGACCCGATCAGGTCGCGCAGCAGCGACACGGCCCGGCGCACCAGCTCGGTCACCGTCATCGCGTCGCTCGTCGCTCCCGGTGCGCCTGGTGTGCCGTCGTCCTCGCTGAAGGTCGCGGTCCAGGGCAGCCACCCGTCGTCGCGTGGTTCGCCCAGCCCGATCCGGCTCGCGGCCACGAAGCCGTCGGTCCAGGCGCGGATCGGTGCGTCGGGATCGGACGACGGACGATCGAGCTCCTCGTAGCACTCGCGGATCAGCCGGAACGCGTTCTCGTAGTAGCCGAGCCACACGTGGAGCCCGTGCTCCTCGATGCGGCCGTGCGCGCCGCGGCTGCTCGCGCCCTTGCCGCCGAGGCGCCACCCGCGCTGGTAGATCGTGATCGACTCCACCTGGTCGCGATGCTCGGTTTTGCTCAGCTCCCACGCGGCAGCGAGCCCCGCGATCCCGCCCCCGAGCACGACGACGCGCTGCGGCGACGGCGGGCTCGACGCAGGGTTCAACGCGCGGCCCGTGCGACCGGCGAGAGGGAGCCGGCGAGCTCCGTGAGCGCGGCGTTCGTCGCCGTGAACAGCGCCGCCGCCTCGTCGGGTGAGATCACCGACGGTGCCGCACCAGGTGAGCACGTGACCGTCCCGCGGAAGGTGGTGAGGACGAACGCGCTCGACGGCGCGGGCACGTCGTCGACCGGTTCGCACCATGCGGCGTCGGCCTGCGAGTCGCCCCAGTCGCCGATGTGGTCGGGGATCTCCACCGCGGAGAACGCGCGCGTGTATCGCGTGCTCGCCGCCTGGGTCTCGAAGAGCGTCGTCATGGCACGGTTGAGCACCGCGGCGGGCGTGGCACGCACCAGCGGGGCGCCGAGCTCGCCGAGCATGCCGGCGCCGAGCGTGCGGAACGGCGCGAACGCGTCGCGCGCGTCGTCGACGATCGCGGCGAGCGGTCGCGTCTCCACGTCGCGGAGCGCGACCGGTTCGAAGCCGCTGAGGTTGCCGGCACCGCGCACGGTGTGCAGTGGTCGGCGCGCGTTCACGCCGACCAGCCATCCGCTCGTCGACATGGGATCCGCGCTCGGGCCGATGGCCCGCGACCACGCGACCGCGAGCGCGGCGAGGAGCAGGTGGCTCGGTCGCCACCCGCGCGCCCCCGCGCTCGCGACGATGGTGTCGAGCGCGGCCGTCGAGAAGGACACCGGCTGGTACCGCGGCGGAGCGGCGCCGGCGATGCCGCCCGCGTCGGCGTGGGTCGACGGCGCCCCCGCGGCCCATCGCCGTTGCCCCGCCCATGCCATCGTGACCCGCTCGCCGATCCCGATGCCGTGCGCGTCGAGGAGGGCGTCGATCGTGCGAGGGCTCCAGTCGACGTCGGGGCGCGGGTCCTCGCCGCGCACCGTGGCGCAGTAGATGCGGCGCAGGTCGTCGGCCAGGAGCAGGACACCGACCCCGTCGGTGATCGCATGGTGCACACCGAACCGCAGGCGGTGACCGGCAGGCGTCGACTCGTGGATCGCGCGACATGTGGGCCCTGTCCGGGCGTCGAGCGCGGGCACGGCGCCGGCTGCGTCGTCCCAGACGAGTGCGGGTGCGGTCGTGCCCGGCCGCCATCGGGCGCCCGACGCATCGGCGTCGACCGTGCACCCGAGGATCGGGTGGCGCGACGCCAGGAGCTCGAGCGAGCGCGCGAGCGCGGCGCGGTCGAGGGAGCGGGGCAAGGTCAGCACCAGATGGG
>DASUMF010000134.1:0-9357 GCA_036277835.1 Acidimicrobiia bacterium | reverse complement strand
CGGTTCATCGACGCGCAGCAGGTGCGGCCACACGTGTCACTCGAAGACGGCGTCACACGCGTGATCACGTGGCCCGAGAACGTGGTGCACGCGAACGAGGAGTCGGCCGTCGGCCGGGAGCTGGTGCTCATCTCGGGGATCGAGCCCCACTACGCGTGGCGAGACTTCGTCGACGTCCTCATCGAGCTGTCGAGCACGACCGCGGCGCAGGTGGTCGTCACGCTCGGCTCCACCGCGGCCCAGACTCCGCACACCCGCATGCCGATGGTGCACGCGTCGTCGACCAACGCGGAGCTCGTGAGCCGCTTCGGACTCCACCGTCCGCGCTACCAGGGCATCACCGGCATCGTCGGGGTGCTGCACGCCGAGCTCGATGCGCGCCACATCCCCGCCATCTCGATGCAGGTCGGTGTGCCGCACTACGCGTCGGCAACGCCGAACCCGAAGGCCGCGATGGCGTTGCTCCAGTACCTCGAGCGCGTCACCGGGATCCCGACCGGCCACGCCGAGCTCGGCGACGAGGTCACCGAATGGGAGCGCATGGTCGACGAGGCGGTGGCCGAGAGCTCGGAGGGCGCCACGTACCTCCCGCAGCTCGAGGCGCACTACGACCTCCAGGCGTCGGCCGAGATCCCGTCGTCCGACGACCTGGCCGCCGAGTTCGAGCGCTACCTCCGCGACCTCGACGAAGGCTCGACCGACTGACCTTCCTTCCCTACCGTGTTTCGGCGTCGCTCACGCGTGATATCTACGCGTCGGCGACGCCAAAGCATGAGGTACGGGGAGGTCAGGCGCGGGGGTCGATGAGGACCTTGCCGGTGGCGGTGCGGTCGAGCATCGACCGGAGGGCGACGGCCGTGTCGGCCAGCGGGTGCACCGCGGAGATGTACGGCCGTACCTTGCCACTCGCGAACAGCTCGCCGATCTCGCGGCGGTCGCGCGCCACCTCGTCGGGGAGGTGCTGGCCGAGCGTGCGGATCTCGAACCCACGCACGATCGTTCCCTTCAGCAGCACGAGGTTGAGCGGGATGCGCGGGATCTCGCCCGACGCGAACCCGACCACCACGAACCGCGCGCCGAACGTGGTGGCGCGCAGCGCGGCTTCGCTGTAGGGGCCACCGACCGGGTCGATCACCACGTCGGCGCCGCCGCCGGTGAGCTCCTTGGCGCGGACCTTGAGGTCTTCGGTCGAGTAGTCGATCGTGGCGTCCGCGCCACGCTCGAGACACAGCGCGCACTTCGCCGCGCTCCCTGCCGCGGCGATGACCCGTCCACCGAGCACCGTCGCCAGCTCCACGGCCGCGAGGCCGACACCCCCGGCCGCGCCCAGCACCAGCACGTCGTCACCCTCGTGCAGGTCACCGATCGTGCGAAGCGCGTGGTACGCGGTGGTGTGCGCGACCGAGTACGCGGCGGCCGACTGCAGGTCGACCGCGTCGGGCACCGCGGTGAGGCCCTGCTCGCTCGCCAGCGCCTGCTCCGCGAACGCGCCGACGAAGCCGCCGCCGTACACGCGGTCACCGGGTGCCCACCGCGTGACGCCGTCGCCGACCGCGGCGACGACGCCCGCCCACTCGCTGCCCGGTACGAACGGTGGCGGGATCGACACCTGGTACTCGTTGGCGACGATCAACACGTCGGGGAAGTTCACCGCCGCGTAGTGGACGTCGACGACCACCTCACCTGCACCCGGCTCGGGATCGGGAACCTCCTCGACCACCACCGACGACTCCGGCGATCCCCAGGCTGTGCAGCGCGCTGCTCGCATGCCGGTGACGGTATCGGAACCGGGCGCGGTCAGAGCGGGGTGCGGGCGGAGCAGGTGAGCACGTGCTCGGTGTCGACCTGTGGTGCGACGGTCGTCAACCACTCGGGCGCGCCCACGGAACGATCGCGCAGCGCGGCCGCATCGGTGAGCGGCTCGTCGTGCGCGTGGCCGGCTCGCGCGATGGTCAGCACCGTCTGGTCGCCGACCAGCACGTCGATCGTCTCCACCCAGGGCGCGAGGTGGTTGTCGGCGGCCAGGGCCGCGGTCGCCAGCGCCGCCTGGTCGGGCGGTTGCGTCGGGTCGGCCACCAACGTGGCGACGTCGGCGTCGGTGAGCGCGTTCTTCGCGGTGTAGCGCGCGGTCCAGAGCTCGGCGTCGGGACCATCGAGGCATGCGGTGACCGCGTCGAGCTCCTCGGTCACCAGGTCGTCGCGCGCTTCGTCGACGGTGGCACGCAAGCCGGGTGGCAGCCAGCCGAGGCCATCGGCGTCACGTACGAAGCCGACGTCGAGCGTCGGTCCCGCGACGGCCATCGCAGCACTGGCGCCGACGAGCAGCACCACGCACAGCGTGAGCACGACCTCGGGCATCCTCCGCGTCGCGCGACGCAGCGCCTTCTCACGCCGGGCCGCCGTGTCGCCACCCGCGCGCAGCAGGAGGAAGCACGCGACGACCGCGCTGTAGGTGAGCGCGTGCGCCCACGCGCCGGCGCGCAGCGCGGCGAGGATGCCGGTTGGCCCTTCGAGCGCGAGCCAACGCGCACCGGCGACCACTGCGGCCGCCACGCCGCCCACCACGAGCGAGACCACCGCGCCGAGGAGCACCGTGAGCCACGTGACCGGGTTGATCAGGAGGAGCGCGACCTTGCCGACCACCCGCGCCGGCACCACGACCACGTCGGCGCTGCCGAGCTTGCGTTGCTCCTCGCGCTGACGGCTCGCCGCGTCGAACCCGAGCATCACGATCGCCGCGACCGCGCACACCGCGACCCAGCCGACCGGGGCGCGCAGCGCGGGGAGGGCTCCGGCGACCGCGCAGATGGTGAGGAGGTGCATCGAGAGCCAACGGCCCGAGTCGCTGCGGGTGATCCTCGCGTCCATGCGGGCGCGGTACTCCGCATAGGGCCCGTCGGCCTCGGGCGCGGCCGATCCGTCCGGTGCAGGGCGCTCGTCGAGGCCGGTGAGGTCGTCGATGCCGGTGGCCACACCTCTGGATCGGCAACCGCTCGCGAGAGCTTGATCGCCGCCCGAGTGGCTCAGGCCACGGTGGTGCCGTACATCTCCCGCAAGGGATCCGAGATCAGCTCGAGACGCTCGCCGTCGGGACCGGAGAAGTAGAGCGACGAGCCGCTCATGCGATGCGTCGGCACGCCGGCCGCGTCGAGCTTCGCCGCGAGGTGCTCCCACCGGTCGGGCTCGACCGAGATCGCGAGATGGTGCATGCCACCGAGCACCTCTGCGTACGGCCCGAGGTCGAGGCCGGGGAAGTCGAAGAAGGCGAGCAGGTTGCCGTGGCCGATGTCGAAGAAGAAGTGGGTGCTCCCCTGGTAGTCGCGGTTCTCGAACAACTCGGTGAGCGGGAACTCGAGCACGTCTTGGTAGAACGCGATCGTCCGTTCGACGTCCTGCGACAGCAGCGCGAGGTGATGCACACCGCGCGCCGACGACGGCGGCCGCTCGCCGGGTGCGCGGAGGTGCTCGGCGCGCAGCGCGGCCCATTCCTCGCTGCGGTCGACGTCGGCGCCGTGTCGGCTCATGCACCCTCCTCGAGCGGTGTCGCGTCCAGCGCGGCCACCCTACGCCGGCGCCGACCCCACGAAATTGCGTCGCCACGCACCGGTATGCGACGACGGGCGACGCAATTTCGGGACTGAGAGGGCCATAACCTCGACGGGTGCCGTTGCTGCGAGTCGGGCGCTGGGCCCGGCGCACCGTCGTGGTGGTGATCCTGCTCGTGCTGGTGCCCGTGCTGGTCGTGGGCGTGAGCCTGCGCCTGTTCGTGTGGCCGCGCACCGACCACGTCGAGCCTGCCGACGCGGTCGTCGTGCTCGCGGGGGGCGACGGCGAGCGCCTCAACCGCGGGTTGGAGCTCATGGGCCAGGGGGTTGCACCGACGCTCGTGCTGTCGTTCGGGCCCAATCGCCTCTGCAATTTCGTGCAGCCGTTCCCGGTCGTGTGCTTCGCACCGTCACCCGAGAACACGCGCGGGGAGGCCGAGGCCATCGGTCGCCTCGCGGCCGAGCGGGGATGGACCAACCTCGTGCTCGTCACCTCGACGCCGCACATCACCAGGGCACGGCTGCTGGTGGAGCGTTGCTATCCCGGCCGGCTGCAGGTGGCGAGTGCGACCCCGTCGTCGAGTGTCCCGGGCTGGGCGTTCGCGATCGCGCACGAGTGGGCCGGGCTCGCCGAGGCCACGGTCGAACGCGACTGCTGACCCGCGACCGCGATGAGTCGCGGTGCCCGCGTCGGTCTCCACATCGACCGACGACCTCCAGGAGGAACGATGGGCGACGCGATGGCCGCGGACCGTCTCGCGCGGATGGCCGACACGCTGGCCGTACACACCGAGCGGGGTGACGTGACCGGGCTGGCATGGCTGGTCGCGCGCGGTGGCGAGGTGCACACGGGCGCGAGCGGCACGCTGCAGGTCGGCGGCGATCAGGCCGTCGAGCGCGACACCGTCTTCCGGATCGCGTCGATGACCAAGCCGGTCACTGCGGTGGCCGCGCTCGTGTTGGTCGAGGAGTGCGTGCTGCGCCTCGACGACCCCGTCGACGAGCTCCTCCCCGAGCTCGCCGAGCGCCGCGTCCTCGTCGATCCCGACGGTCCGCTGGACGACACCGTGCCCGCACACCGGGCGATCACCCTGCGCGACCTGCTCACGTTCCGGTTGGGTCTCGGATTCGACTTCACACGCTTCGACCGCCAACCGACCATCGCCGCGATGGGCGTCCTCGGCATGGGCGCCGGACCACCCAGCCCCGACGCCGTACCGGCGCCCGACGAGTGGATGCGCCGTCTCGGCACTCTCCCGCTCGAGTTCCAGCCCGGTGAGCGGTGGCTCTATCACGTGGGGGCCGACGTGCTCGGCGTGCTCGTCGCACGCGCGTCGGGTCTGCCGCTCGAGCAGCTCCTGCGCGAGCGCGTGTTCGAACCGCTCGGCATGCACGACACCGGGTTCTTCGTGCCCGCGGACGCGCTCCACCGCTTCGGTCCCTGCTACACGAGCGATCCGAGCACCGGCGCGCGAGAGACCTACGACGAACCCGACGGCCAGTGGAGCCACGCGCCCGCGTTCCCGAGCGGCGGGGGCGGCCTCGTGTCGACCGTCGACGACTTCTTCGCGTTCGCCGAGATGTTGCGCAACGGTGGCGTGCACGGCCGCACGCGCTTGCTGGCGCGGTCGTCGGTGGCCGCGATGACGACCGACCACCTCACCGACGCCCAGAAGACCGCCTCGGGTCCCGACCTCTCGGGAGCGCAGGGGTGGGGCTTCGGTGTGGGGGTGTGGACGCGCCGGACGGGCACGACGTGGTCGGCCGGCACGTACGGCTGGGACGGCGGCCTCGGGAGCACGTGGGCCAACGACCCGTCCGAGGACCTCGTCGGGATCATGCTCACGAACCAGATGTTCACGTCACCCGCGCTCCCCCCGGTGTGCCAGGACTTCTGGACCGGCACCTACGCGGCCCTCCCCTGACTGGCCTCCCCTGAACGCTTTGGCGCCACGAACGCGTGGATATCACGCGCTGGCGACGCCAAAGCGGGGAGGGGGAGGGGACGGGCGGGTCAGATGCCCTTCAGGTGTTCGAGGGGGAACGGCGGCTGACCGAGCGGGCGGACGGCCAACTGCAGGAGCAGCAGCGGGCTGTCGTCGCCCGCGGTGCGGTTGAGGTGCAGCTCCCCGCAGCCGAGGCATCGGTGGACGAGCAACCACTCGCCGTCGCGGCGCGCGGTGACTGCGATCGGCTCCATGGTGGAGCCGCAGTCCGCGTCGCGATCACCCGGGACGTCGTCGTCGAGATGACGACTCCACAGGCAGTTCGGGCAGTGGTTGCGATGGGCGGTGCCGGGTGCGTCGAGTGGCACGTCGGCGTGGCAGTGACCACAGCGGAACGAACCTTGGCGACGTTGGCTCTGGTGTTGGCGCGCGCGAGGGCGCTGCCGGTTCGACATCTCGAGGAGACCTCCGGGTCGCGCGAAGTACGGAGTGGTCCGTGCGTCGCGCGAGGGCGGCCTCCGTCAGGAGAATGCGGCGCGCGACGCGAGAACCATCCGGGGAGCGGTCTTCACGTGGCACCACCTCTCGTCGTCGTTTGCCTCGCTTGTTCGTCGAGGAGCCGGGCAGCAGCAGATCAGAGTCGGCGACGGCGCCGCAAGCGATTTACTGCACGATCCTGAACGCGATGCCCGTGGGGTCGGCGCACTGCGCGAGCCGGCCATGTGGCGTGTCCTCCGCCGGGTCCAGCACCGAGCCACCGAGCTGCACGACGCGCTCGAGCGTCGCGTCGGCGTTCGCCGCACCGAAGTAGATCGACCAGTGGGCGGGCACGCCGTCGGGCAGGAAGCCCGACGCGTCCATGATCCCGGCTTCCGCGCTGTCGTCCTTGCCGTACGTCGTGTAGCGGAACTCGGGCGTGTCGCTCATCGCGAACGCGGGCCAGTGGAACACCTGCTCGTAGAACGAGACGGCCGCGTCGTAGTCGCGGGTGTGCAGCTCGAACCAGTTCGGCGTGCCGGGCTCCGCGTGCACCTCGAATCCGGTGTGCGTTCCCGGCTGCCACCCGCCGACGGCCGCGCCGCCCGCGTCGGTGAGCACGACCATCGTGCCGAGGTCCATCACCTGCTGCGGCGGCACGATCACCGTGCCACCGTTCGCGACGGCCGCGTCCGCAGTGGCCTGCGCGTCGTCGGTCGCGAGGTAGATCGACCACCCGTCGGGTCCGCCGGAGCCGTCGTTCTTCATCCCGCCGGCAACGCGGCGCCCGTCCTTGGCGAAGTTGAAGTAACCGCCGAAGTCGTCGCCCGCGCTCTCGCACGTCCAACCGAAGAGCTCGTTGTAGAAGGCCTGCGTGGTGTCGGGATCGGAGGTGAACAGCTCGATCCAGTTGGGGGCACCGAGTGGGGAAGCGTCACGAAACGGCATGGCAGGCTCCTCGAAGCTCTGAGTGGCGTGGTCGCACGGTTCGACCCTACGCCGTCGCCGAATTCATCGATCCGCCGACGACGACGTCACGACGTGCGCCAGCCGCGCTCGAACGGCAGCCGCCACGCGTCGGGCGCGACGAGCTGGTGGATCGCATTCGGGCCCCACGACCCCGGCTGGTACGGGCGCACGGGCGGAGGGTTGCGGAGCAGTGGCTCCGAGCGCTCCCAGAGGCTCTCGATCCCCTCGGCACTGCTGAACAGCGTGTGGTCGCCGCTCATCGCGTCGTAGATCAGACGCTCGTACGCCTCGAGCAGGTCGGCGGTGCGGCCGGTCTCGTGGAGCGCGAACTGCAGGCTCTGCTTGTCGAGCCTCATGCCGGGACCGGGACGCTTGCCGTAGAACGACAGCGACAACTTCGACGCGTCGGCGAGGTCGAAGGTGAGGTGGTCGGGACCGTGCGCGCCGACCCCGGAGCCGACGGGGAACATGCTCTTCGGCGGCTCCCGGAACGCGATCGAGATCACACGCGCACCCTCGGCCATGCGCTTGCCGGTGCGGAGGTAGAACGGCACACCGGCCCAGCGCCAGTTGTCGATCTCGCAACGCAACGCCACGAACGTCTCGGTGTCGGAGTGCGGGCGCACGCCCGGTTCGTCGAGGTAGCCGTTGTACTGCCCGCGGACGACCTGCGAGGGCTCGATCGGGCTGAGCGACCGGAACACCTTGTTCTTCTCCTCGCCGATCGGCTTGGGCGCGAGCTCGGTCGGCGGCTCCATCGCCATGAAGGCGAGCACCTGGAACAGGTGGTTCACCACCATGTCGCGGTACGCGCCGGTGTGCTCGTAGAACCCGACTCGGTTGCCGATCGACAACGTCTCGGGGACGTCGATCTGAACGTGCGCGATGTGCTGGCGGTTCCAGATCGGCTCGAACAAGCCGTTCGCGAAGCGGAACGCGAGGATGTTGAGCGCGGCCTCCTTGCCGAGGAAGTGGTCGATGCGGAAGATCTGGTGCTCGCGGAAGATCGCGTGCACGGTGTCGTTGAGCTCGATCGCGGTGGCGAGGTCGGTGCCGAACGGCTTCTCCATCACGATCCGCGAACGCTCGGCCAACCCGGCGTGGCCCAACGTGTAGAGCACCTCCGCCGCGGCGGCGGGCGGGACGCTCAGATAGTGCAGACGGCTCGCGCCGGGCCCGAGGTCGTCTTCGAGCTCACCGACCGTCTTGGCGAGGAGATCGGCGTCGGCCGACTGGGAAAGGTAGGAGAGGCGCTTCGAGAACTGCTCCCACGCGTCGTCGGGCAACCCGTGCCGTGCGAACTCCTGCAACGCGGCGCGCGCGTGCGAGCGGAAGGCGTCGTCGTCGAGGTCGTCGAGCGACACGCCGAGGATCCGGTACTCGGGCAACAACCCCGCCTGGGCCAGGTGGAACAGGCCGGGAAGGAGCTTGCGGCGGGCGAGGTCGCCGGTCGCGCCGAAGAGCAGGATCACCTGCGGGCTCACGGGCGCGATGAGGCTCGATCGGATGTCGGTCGGGTCGGTGGGCATGCGGCAGCTCCCGCGTGGACGGGTCGCCGCCAGCATGCCGCTCGACCGTGTCGGCCGGGTTACGACAGCAGGATCAGGAGGTGAACGACGGGGACCCGGAGTTCACGAGGAGTGCGCCGCGTGCGGCGGCGAGCGACAGCAGCGAATCGCTCGGCTCCTGCTCCCCCACCACACGCCGAGCGATCCCGACGTCCTTCTGCGTCTGCGGATCTCGACCCACCGGCACGCCGGCGCCGAACAGGCCCTCGGTCACCGCGTCGTCGAGGCCGAGCGCGGCCGCGACCCGCGCCGCGTCGTGGTCCAGCGCCTGGTGCGCGGCGGTCGACATCGCGTGCACGAGTGCGGCCGTCATGGCCGAGCCCACGGGACCGGTCGGGACCACATCGTGCGCGAACGCGCGGAAGAACGCGGAGCACTGCTCGAACGTCTCACTGCTCCCACCGACCGCGACGGTGTAGGTCGGTTCGACAACACGGGAGTCGACCATCACCGGTGCGTCGACGAGGTCGACGCCGTGCCGCGCCGCAACGCGGGCGAGCACGTCACACGTCGCCGGATGCATCGTGCCGTGGACGCAGATCACCGTTCCCGGCCGTGCGCCGTCGAGCAGTCCGTCGAAACCGGCGACGACATCGAGCACCTGCTCGTCATCGCACACGCAGATTCCGACGATGTCCGACGTCGCGGCGAGCTCGCGTGCCGACAAGGTGAGCGTCGCGACGTCCACGAACTCCTCCAGCGCACCCGCGCGGGAGTCGAACACCGCGAGCGGGAGGCCCGCGTCAGCGACGCGACGTGCGACGGCGGCGCCGAGCGCCCCCACACCGACGATGCCGACCCGCGGTGGCGCGCTCAACGCGTGCTCACCGACGGGAGGATCGCCGACCGGAG
>DASUMF010000133.1:0-2194 GCA_036277835.1 Acidimicrobiia bacterium | reverse complement strand
GGGCCGGTGAATCGGCCGTAGAAGTGGTCGAAGTAGACCGCGTCGTCGGCGAACAGCTCCGACCACGCCACCCAGTCCTCCAGCACCGGTCCGGTGAGGAAGTAGTGCCGAAACGCTGCTTCCACCTCGGCGCGCTCGTGTGCAGCCATCTTTGCTCCCCTTGTGCGATTGGGCCGTGTGTGATTGCGACGGTCAGTCGACGATGCCGCGCCGACGCTTGGAGTCGGCGAGCTGCGGTTCGTGGTTGTGGTCGTACTCCGTGATCCACTCCGGCGGCAGCTGCTTCCAGGCCGCGCCGATGTCGAGACGCTTCCCCCGTGGCCGGAAGCGCTCGCTCGCGACGACGTCGCCGACGAAGATCGTGTTCTCCTCGTTGTCGAGTGACCCGCACACTCGGGCCTCGACGTACGCGAGCGTGTCGAGGAGGATCGGGACCCCGGTGACACCCACCTTCGTGCGCAGCCCCCCGAGCTTGTCGCCGTCACGGCCCGACCTGCCGCCGAGTGTCATCAGGATGTTGAGCGACTCGTCGACGATGTCGTCGTCGGCGCACAGGAGGTGCATGGCGAACACCCCCGACGCCAACGTCATGTCGTGGGTGAGGTTGTACTTGGTGAGGCCGACGGTGACGCGAGGCGCCTCACGGATGATGCTGGCGGTGCCCGCGGACAACGACATCAACCCGTTGGCGCGACCGTCGAGCACGGTCGTGATCGCGACCGGGAAGGGTCGCAGACCACCGAGCGTGTAGTCGGCCGCGTCGATGACATCGGAGGCGAGCGCAGGTTCCATGGGCGTCATTCAACGTTGCGCCGCGGCGCTGCGTCAACCCCGTTGACCTGCCGGCGACGCAAGCTGCGCTCGGGCGCCTCCGAGCAGTAGATCGAGGCCGGCGCGGAAGGCGCTGCTGGAGCCCGGCGACGACGGTCGCGCCGCGGTGAGCAGCGCACCGGTCGTGTAGAAGAAGAGCGCGTTCATCAGCGCGTCGACCTCGTCGGTCGAGAAGCCGGCGTCGGAGAGCAGCTTGATCAGCGACGTGCCGAGCTGCGGCGGATCGGTCGTCGCGGGTTGGTAGGTGATCTGATCGGCCAACCCGGGGTAGTCGCGGAACGTGTCGTGGATGCGCACGAAGAGGGCGCGGACCCGACCCGACCACTCCTCGTCCTCCGGGACGTCGTGCTCGATCTGGGTGAAGAGCTCGTTGGCGACGCGAGCCAGGAGCGCGCTCTTGTTGGGCACGTGCTTGTACGTCGCGCCGAGTGCGACACCGAGGCGGTCGGAGAGCTGCCGCATGGTCAGACCCGACACCCCGACCTCGGCGATGATGGCGAGCGCAGTCGCCACCACCTCGTGCTCGCTCAACGGCCTCGTGCGCGCGCGCTGCTTCGGTGTCCGGGCCGCGACGGTGCTCACCGGGGTGCAGCCTAGGTCGCTCGCACCATCGAAAGGTGCGAAGCGGACTAGCCTGACCCGCCATGGCTGCTCCGCCGATCGCAGGCTCCGGGAAGCCGGCGAAGAGCCGCGCGTCCACGCGGACATCGGTGCGCAAGACGCTCGGCGAAGACGAGATCGTCGCCGCCGCGCTCGAGATCATCGCTGAGTCGGGCGTCGATGCGTTGACCATGCGTCACCTGTCGGCGAAGCTGGGGGTCGCGCTCGGCGCGACGTATCACCACGTGCCCAACAAGCACGCGCTCCTCGTCCTCGTCACGAACGAGCTCTACAGCCGCATCACGATCCCGGCGCGCGAGAGTGACGACTGCCTCGGGCAGATCCGCCAGATGATGATCAACCTCACCGCGGTCATGCAGCAGTACCCCGGACTGGCCGCGTACATGACACGGCACCCCGACGAGGTGCCGATGGTCAAGGTGAATCAGGTGGTCCAGGGCGCCCTGGCCGACGCCGGCCTGCAGGGCGAGGCGATGGCGCGCGCGGTGACCGCGCTCTCGCTCTACGTCACGGGCGCGATCCTGAGCGGCTACACCACCTCCGCGCAGCCCGCCGCCGGGCGCGGACGCCGGGCCGACTCCAGGTTCGCGGGCAGCCTCGACATCGTGCTCGCCGGGATCGCGGCCGAGGTCGAACGTCAGGCGAGGTGAGGATCCACCAGGATCTTCACGTGCGCGTCGGCGTGGTGCAGCAGCGCTTCGAGCCCGTCCTCGACCAGCGCGCCGAGCGGGATGTGATCGCT
>DASUMF010000132.1:0-7574 GCA_036277835.1 Acidimicrobiia bacterium | reverse complement strand
CTCGGGCGCGGTGCCCGCGACGCGCTCGGCGCCTACCTCGAGCGCGGCCGTCCGGAGCTCGACCGGTCGCGTGCGCCGAGCGCGTCGGGGCGGGCGCGGCGCACCGCCGCGGCGGGCGACGCGGTGTTCCTCAACGCGCGTGGCGGGCGGCTCACCCGCCAGGGCGCGTGGCTCATCGTGCGCGACGCGGGCGGGCGGGCCGGGTTGGGCGACCGGATCTTCCCCCACGTGTTGCGCCACTCGTGTGCCACGCACATGCTCGACCACGGCGCCGACATCCGCGTGGTCCAGGAGCTGCTCGGCCATGCGAGCCTGTCCACCACCCAGGTGTACACGCGTGTGTCGCCGGAACGGCTGCGGGCGGTGTACGACCTTGCTCACCCTCGGGCCCGATCCCGCGCCCGCGCTCGCTCGTAGGGCCGTCGGTACACTCCGGGCATGGCCGACACGCTCCACTCGGAGTTGCGCGAAGAGCTCCAGGCCGAACGGGCGCGCCTCGTCGAGCAGATCGAGCGCCTCGGTTCCACCGCCGGTTCGTCGCTCGACTTCGACGAGAACTTCGCCGACTCGGGTCAGGTCACCGCGGAGCGCGCCGAGGTCGACGCGCTGGCCGGGCAGCTCCGGGAGACGCTCGCCGAGATCGACGACGCGCTCGCGAAGTTCGACGGCGGCACCTTCGGCACGTGCGAGTCGTGCAACCAGCCGATCGGTGACGCGCGGCTCCAGGCGATGCCGGCCGCGCGGTTGTGCATGAGCTGCGCGTCGCAGCGCCGCTGAGCCCGCCCGTCACCCGGTGAGCGCAACCCTCCAGCAATCTCTCATCTTCTTCGGGTGCCTCGTGGTCGCGGTGATCCTCCACGAGGTCAGTCACGGGGTGGCCGCCGCGTTCTTCGGCGACGACACCGCCCGACGTGCCGGCCGTCTCACCCTCAACCCCATCCCGCACATCGACCCGTTCGGATCGCTGATCCTCCCGGCGATGGGCGCGCTGGCCGGCTTCCCCGTGCTCGCGTGGGCCAAGCCGGTGCCCGTGAACCCCGCACGCATGCGCAACCCACGCCGCGACTTCGTGCTGGTGAGCCTTGCGGGGCCGGCGACCAACCTGGCGTTGATGGTGCTCGCGGCCCTCGCCGCGCGCGCCGTCGTCGATCCCGCGGCCGTCGCGCAGGCGACCCGCATCAGCGATCTCCCGCTCGACGTCCAGGTGCTCTTCTCGTTCGCGCTGGTGAACATGTTCCTCGGTCTGTTCAACCTCTTGCCGATCCCGCCGCTCGACGGCTCGGCGCTGCTCGAACGCGCGCTGCCCGCGGGATGGTTGCCCAACTGGCACAAGGTCAGGCCGTACGGCTTCCTCGTGCTCTTCCTGCTCGTGTTCTCCACCGGGGTCGTGTCGCAGTTCCTGGCGCCGTTCGAGCGGGCACTGATCGACTTCGTCTTCGGATGAGAGCCGTCCACCTCACCCGGCGCTTCTTCGGCGCGCTGTCGCCGGCCGCACCGCGCGCCGACGACCTGGCATGGGTGGAGTCGGTGCTCGGCACGACTGCGTACGACCAGTGGCGGCGCATGCCCAACCACGACCAACGTCACTCGATCGGCGTCGCGCGCGGGGTCGAGGCCGAGCTCACGGGCACCGACTTCGCCGACGACCCGCGTTGGATCGCCGCCGCGCTGCTGCACGACATCGGCAAGCTCGACTCTCGCCTGGGCGTCTACGGCCGCGTCGTGGCGACCGCCTCGGGTGCGGTCGCGGGTCGCGACATGGCGGCGGCGTGGTCCGAGCGCGACGGGTTCACCCGCCGGGTCGGCCTGTACCTGCGTCATCCCGAGTTGGGCGCCGACCGGATCCGGCTCGCCGGCGGTCCCGAGGAAGCCGCGGCGTGGGCGGCGGCGCACCACGATCCCGAGCGCTGGGCGACCACGGGAATCCCGGACCAGGTCGTGGTGGCCCTGGTCGCCTCTGACGACGACTGATCGCGACCGACTCGGCGTCGCCGGCGTTCCGTCAGTCGAGGAGCTGGTCGTAGGTGTCGGGTTTGAGCGTGCGGTCGAGCACGATCTCGAGCGGGAAGATGAGGATCCAGGACGCGAGCGCGAGCGTGGTGTCGACGAGGGCGATCGGGATCGACGCCATGAAGAGCGCGACGGGGATCAGCGCCGCGAGCACGGAGTAGCGCACGACGTCGTGCGGCAGCCGGTGGCGGAAGAGGCCCTCGCGATGAGCGATCACGAACATCACCGCTTCGAGCGAGCTCGCGATGCTGAGCGTGATCGCGTAGATCACGATGGCGGCGGCCTGATCGGTGTACTTGCCGGCCAGCGCGGTCGGGAAGGGTGTGAAGGCGATCGCGGCGAGGTACACGAGGTTGATCGTCATGAGCCGTGGCGTGGTGGCCGCCAGGTGCGACACGAAGCGGTGGTGCGCGAGCCAGTAGTTCCCGATCACGACGAAACTGATGAAGAAGCTGGTGACCTCCGGTTGCAGGCCGCGCAGCGCCTCGAGCAGGTCCGACTCCGCGACCTTCGGGATCCCGATCCCGACGACGAGCAGCGTCATCGCGATCGCGAACACCGCATCACTGAAGTACGCGACACGGTCGAACTCGAGCCCGGTGGAGTGGCGCGCGTAGCGGACCAACGCAGGCGACTGGGCCGCGGCCGCGACCCGTGCCTCGGACGCCGTCTCGTCGGCCGGTGCGTCGCCGGTCGCCTGCTCCTGCGGCGTCGGCTCGTCGGGCATCAGCGCGCGTCGGGGGAACGGGGGAGCAGCCCGGCCGCTGACCGGGCGCGGGTGAGCACGTCACGGGCGATCGTCTCGGCCCGGACCGCGCCGGCCGCGAGGATCCGATCCACCTCGGCGGGATCGGCGGCCAGCTCCGCGTAGCGGGCCTGGATGGGGGTCACCAGCTCCACGACCGCATCGGCGACCGCCGACTTCAACGCGCCGTAGCCCGACCCGGCGTACTCGGCTTCCACCGACGCGATCGGCGCGTCGGTGACGCCGGCCAGGATCGAGAGCAGGTTCGACACCCCCGGCTTGGTCGCCGGGTCGAACCGCACGTCGGCGTCGGAGTCGGTCACGGCCGACTTGATGCGCTTGCTCAGCGCCTTGGGTGGGTCGAGGATCGGGAGCGTGCCCTGCGGCGAGTCGTCGGACTTCGACATCTTCGCGTCGGGTCGTTGGAGGTCCATGATGCGCGCACCGACGGGTGGCACGGTCGCCTCCGGCACCACGAAGGTGGTGCCGAACCGGTGGTTGAAGCGGATCGCGATGTCGCGCGCGAGCTCGAGGTGCTGGCGCTGGTCGTCACCCACCGGCACGAGGTTCGTGTCGTACACGAGCACGTCGGCCGCCATCAGCACCGGGTAGTCGAAGAACCCCGCGCTCAACGACTCCTGGCCGGCGGTGCCACCGCGGGCGGAGCGATCCTTGAACTGCGTCATGCGGCGCAGCTCGCCGAACGTGGCGACGCAATTCAGCAGCCAGGTGAGCTCGGTGTGCTCCGGCACGTGGCTCTGCACGAACAGCGTGCAGCGCGCGGGGTCGAGCCCGGCAGCGAGCAGCACCATCGCGGTTCGTCGGGTGATGTCGGCGAACTCCTTCGGCTCCCACGGCACCGTGAGCGCGTGGAGGTCGACGACGCAGTAGAGCGCGTCGTCGGGGGTGGCCGCGCCGTCCTGGGCCGCCACCCAGTGACGCACCGCGCCGAGGTAGTTGCCGAGGTGGATCTCGCCGGTGGGCTTGATGCCCGACAGCACGCGCGCCACGTGACTCCTGTCGTTCGTTCGCGGTTGGACGAGGGGGTGGGAAATCGGGACATTACCGGCCCGCCGCGGTGCCGGGCGTGGGGTTCCGGGTTGCGGATGCCACGGCGCCGGCGGGGTGCTCCGGTACGCTCGCAGCCGATGCCGTACGAGGTCCGCACCCCTGTCTTCGAGGGCCCGTTCGACCTCCTGTTGCACCTCATCCTCCGCCAGGAGGTCGAGCTCTGGGAGGTGTCGCTCTCCGCCATCGTCGACGGCTACCTCGCGGAGCTCGAGCGCCTGCAGGCGGACGCATCCGAGCCGCTCGACCTCGAGACCGCCACCGAATTCCTGCTCATCGCTGCGACATTGGTGGAGCTGAAGGCGCGGCGGCTCCTGCCCGGCCTCGACGACGCCGAGCTCGACGACGAGCTGCTCCGCTTCGAGGAGCGCGACCTCCTGCTCGCGCGCCTGCTCGAGTGCAAGACCTTCAAGGACGCCGCGGGCGCGCTCGACGCGCTGATCCGACGCGCCGACCAGAGCGTGCCGCGCCGCTTGGGCCCCGAGGAGCCGTTCCGGTCGCTCGCACCCGACCCGTTGGAGTCGATCGCCCCCTCGGCGCTGCGCACCGCCGCGTTGCGCATGCTCGCGGCGAAGCCGGTTCCGGTCGTCGACATCGACCACGTCGCCCCCGTGCGCGCCAGCGTGCGCGACGCGGTCGACACGGTGCTGCGCCTGCTGCCCGCGTCGGAGCCGATGAGCTTCCGTTCGCTGGTCGCCGGGGTGGACCACCGGCTCGAGCTCGTGGTGCGCTTCCTCGCCATCCTCGAGCTCTACAAGCAGGGCATGGTCGATCTCGTGCAGTTCAACAACTTCGGCGATCTCGTCGTGCGGCGTTTGCAGGCCAACGAGGCGGCGGCCGCGCTGGGTGCGTACGACCTCGACGAGTGGGACGAGGCGCCGGCGCCGATGGCCGTGCGCGACGCCGAGGAGATCAGGTCGTGAGCGACGCACCCGAGACACCCGATCCCGAAGTTCGCGATCCTGAGACGCGCCATCCTGAGACGCGCCATCCTGAGACGCGCCATCCTGAGACGCGCCGCGCCATCGAGGCGGTGCTGACGGCCGCGACCGAGCCGGTGGAGCCCCGCCTGCTCGCCGAGCTGCTCGAGCTGCCCGTCACCACCATCGAAGCGGTGTGCGACGAGCTCGCCGCTGCCTACGACGACGAGCGGCGCGGCTTCATGTTGGCGCGGGTCGCCGGTGGCTACCGGTTCCAGACCCACCCCGACCTCGCCCCCTACGTCGAGCGCTACGTGCTCGAGGGCCAGCACTCCCGCCTCTCGGTCCCGGCGCTCGAGACGCTGGCGATCGTCGCGTACAAGCAGCCGATCTCGCGTGGGCAGGTCTCCGCGATCCGCGGGGTGAACGTCGAGGCGACGATGACCACGCTCCTGCAGCGCGGCTACGTCGAGGAGATCGGGCGCGATCCGGGACCGGGCCAGGCGGTGCTCTACGGGACCACCACCAGCTTCCTCGAGCGGCTCGGGCTCCACTCGCTCCACGACCTCCCCCCGCTGGGCGACTTCGTGCCCGACGCCTCGGTCGTCGAGGCGCTCGAGCGCGGGCTGCGCGTCAGCGACACGCCCGCCGCGGCAACGCCCGAGTCACTGGCGGAGTGACGTGGCCGATCCGGCCCCGCCGGAGCGGCTGCAGAAGCTCCTCGCCCGCGCCGGCCTCGGTTCCCGCCGCGCCTGCGAGGAGCTGATCGCCGACGGCCGCGTCACGGTCGACGGCGAGGTCGCGCAGCTCGGCCGGCGCGCCGACCCGACGACCCAACGCATCGAGCTCGACGGCGTTGCCGTCGTCGTGCGCACCGACCTCGTCTACTACCTCGTGAACAAGCCGGTCGGGCACGTCTCGACCGCGAGTGACCCGCAGGGTCGCCCCACGGTGGTGCAGCTGGTGCCGTCGGAACCGCGGGTCTTCCCGGTCGGGCGCCTCGACACCGACACCGAAGGACTGCTGCTGCTCACCAACGATGGCGAGCTCACGCAGCTCCTGACGCACCCGAGCTTCGGCGTCGTCAAGACGTATCTCGCCGAGGTCGAAGGCGTCCCCGGCGCGCGTGCACTCGCGGCGTTGCGCGACGGCGTCACGCTCGACGACGGTCCCACCGCGCCGGCGAGCGTGCGGATCGTGCAGCGTCATCGCGGGAATGCGGCGCTCGAGCTCGGGATCCACGAAGGCCGGAACCGCCAGGTCCGCCGCATGTGCGACGCGGTCGGGTACCCGGTCGTGCGGCTCGTGCGGACGCGCATCGGACCGGTGCGCGACGACCGCCTGCAGCCTGGCGCGTGGCGTGCGCTGCGCCCGGCCGAGGTGCGTGCGCTGTACGAGTCGGCCGGCCCGCGGCCTCGTCCGTCGAACGACCTGTCGACCGGCATGTCGACGGGCATGTCGACGGGCGGGGAAACCACCCCCGGCTAACCTCCGACGGCGTGAAACTCCGGGCGCTGCGGGGCGCGATCACCTGCGACGAGGACTCCAAGGCGGAGATCGACGCCAAGACCGTGCGCCTCGTGAAGGAGCTGTACGCCCGCAACGGGCTCACGAACGACTCGGTCGTCAGCATGCTGTTCACCACCACCCCCGACCTCCACGCCGAGTTCCCCGCCAGCGCGGCACGGGCCGCGCTCGGACTCGACGACGTCGCGCTCATGGGCGCCCAGGAGCAGGACGTGCCCCACGGCCTCCCGCGGTGCGTCCGCGTGCTGATCCACTGCTACAGCGAACGGCCGCGCGCCGAGCTCCAGCACGTGTTCCTCGAGGGCGCCGCCACCTTGCGTCCCGATCTGCCGCAGTAGCTGGTCATGGCTGCCCCCCGCCGCGTCGCCCTCGTCGGCACCGGTCTGATCGGAGGATCGGTCGGCCTCGCGTTCCGACGCGCCGGCGCCGAGGTGCTCGGCTACGACCCCGATCGTGAGCGGGCGGAACGGGCGCGCGAGCTCGGGGCCGTCGACCTCCTCGCGGCGAGCATCGTCGAGGCGGTGGCGCGCGTCGACATCGTGGTGGTCGCCGTGCCGGTCGGCGCCGTGGCCGACGTGGTGATCGAGGCCCTCGACGCCGGCGCGCCGCTCGTCACCGACGTCGGTTCGGTGAAGGGGCCGGTCGTCGCGGCGGTCGAAGCGGCGCGACCCGAGCTGGCCCGACGCTTCGTCGGCGGCCATCCGATGGCGGGCTCAGAGCAGGAAGGCCTCGACGGTGCGAACGTCGACCTGTTCGCGGGGGCGACATGGGTGCTCACACCGACGCCGTCCACCGACCCCGCCGCGTTCGCGGCCGTGCGCAACGCGGTGGGCGAGCTCGGCGCCGACACGATCGCGCTCGCCCCCGACATCCACGACGCGCTCGTCGCGGTCGTGAGCCACGTCCCGCAGCTGGCCGCCTCGACGTTGATGAACGTGGCCGACGAAGGCAGCGACCGTCATGCGGTGATGCTGCGCCTCGCGGCCGGCGGCTTCCGCGACATGACCCGCATCGCGTCCGGCCATCCCGGGATCTGGCCCGACATCTGCGTCGCCAACCGCGAGGCCATCGTCACCGCGCTCGACAGCTACCTCACTGCGTTGATGCAGGTACGGGCCTTCGTGTCGGGCGGCGACCGGGAGTCGCTGCGTGTGATGCTCGAAGACGCGCGCCGTGCTCGCCGCAACCTGCCCACCGGCCTTCCCGCCGACGAGCCGCTGGTGGAGCTGCGCATCCCGATCCCCGACGAACCCGGCCAGCTGGCCGAGGTCACCACCATCGCGGCGCGGCTCGGCGTCAACATC
>DASUMF010000131.1:0-2694 GCA_036277835.1 Acidimicrobiia bacterium | reverse complement strand
TCCACGAAGGGCACCGTTCGCTCATGCGCGCGGCCCGGGCCGCGAACGACCTCGTGGTGGTGAGTCTCTTCGTGAACCCGACGCAGTTCGGCCCCAACGAAGACCTCACGCGGTACCCCCGCGACCCCGAAGGTGACGCGGCGACCGCCGAGCGCGAAGGTGTCGACATGCTCTTCACGCCGAGCGTCGGCGAGATGTACCCCGACGGGGCGTCCACGACCGTCCACGTCGAGGGCCTCACCGCGGGCTTGTGCGGTGCGAGCCGGCCCGGCCACTTCGACGGCGTCACCACCGTGGTCGCCAAGCTCTTCTCCATGGTCGGTCCGTGCCGCGCCTATTTCGGTCGCAAGGACGCCCAGCAGCTCGCGGTCATCCGGCGCATGACCACCGACCTCGCGCTGCCGGTCGACGTGGTCGGGTGCCCGCTCGTGCGCGAGCCCGACGGTCTCGCGATGTCGAGCCGCAACGCCTTGCTCTCCGACGACGGTCGTCGTGCCGGTCTCGTGCTCGCGCGTGCGCTCGGGGTGGCGGCCGATGCGCTCGCCCGCGGCGAACGCGACGCGAGCATTGTGCGCGCCCTCGTCGTGGACGAGCTCGCGAGCGAACCGTCGGTGCGGGTCGACTATGTCGAAGTGGTCGACGCCGTCTCGCTCACGCCGGTCGACGTGATCGTGCACGACACCTTGATCGCAGTGGCGGCATTCGTCGGCACCACGCGTCTCATCGACAACCTGACCTTCACGTCCAACCCGCCGTCGACCGACTTGGGCGTGACGGTGAACGCCGCAGAGCAGGAGATCTCATGAACCGCATCATGATGAAGTCGAAGATCCACCGGGCCACGGTCACCGGCGCGGACCTCAACTACATCGGTTCGATCACCATCGACGAGCGCCTGATGGAGCTCGCCGACCTCATGGAGCACGAGCAGGTGCACGTGGTCGACATCGACAACGGTGCCCGCTTCGAGACGTACGTGATCAAGGGCGGCCCGGGCGACATGATCCTCAACGGCGCCGCCGCTCGGCTCGTGCACCACGGCGACAAGATCATCGTGATCAGCTACGCGCACTACGACGCGGCCGAGCTCGAGCGGTACGCGCCGATCGTCGTCCACGTCGACGACCACAACCGCCCGAGCGTGCACTCCGTGGCCGACGTCGCCGACGCGGCCAAGTAACGCCCCCTCGACGAGAAGGTCGAACGCACATGTCCGATCTCCTCGTACTGGGCAGCGGCATCGCGGGCCTGTCGGCCGCAGTGCGGGCGCGCCGAGCGGGCCTGTCGGTGACCGTGCTCACCAAGGGCGCCCTCGCCTGGTCGGCCACCCGGTACGCCCAAGGAGGTGTGGCTGCCGCGCTGTTCGAGGACGACGACTCACCGGCCCTGCACGGCTCCGACACCCTCACCGCCGGTGCGGGCCTGTGCGACGCCGACGCGGTCGAGGTGCTCGCCGGCGAGGGCCCGGGCCGGGTCCGGGAGCTGATCGAGCTCGGCGCCCACTTCGACGAGGTCGACGGCATCCTCGCGCTCGGCCGTGAGGGTGGTCACTCGGTGGCGCGGGTGCTGCACGCGGGCGGCGACGCAACGGGCGCCGAGATCGAGCGCGCGCTGGTCGAGGCGGTGCTCGCGTCGGGCGTCGACGTCCACGAAGGCTGCCTGGTCACCGAGCTGCTGGTCCGCGACGGCCGCGCCGCAGGAGTGCGGGCGATCGACGCGGCCGGCGAAGCGCGCGTCGTTCCCGCGACGCACACCGTCATCGCGACGGGCGGCGCGGGTCAGTGCTTCGCGGTCACCACCAACCCTGCGTTGTCGACGGGCGACGGCATCGCGATGGCGCTGCGCGCCGGGGTGGCGGTGGCCGATCTCGAGTTCATGCAGTTCCACCCCACGGCGCTGCACCATCCGTCGATGCCGCGTCCGTTGCTGTCGGAAGCGCTCCGGGGTGAGGGCGCGATCCTGCGCGACGACGACGGCGTGGCGTTCATGGCGACCGAGCATCCCCTCGCCGACCTCGCCCCGCGCGACATCGTCGCCCGCGCGATCAGCCGCCGCCTCAACGACCGAGGGCTGGATCACCTCTGGCTCGACGCCACCGGGATCCCGAACTTCGCCGAGCGCTTCCCCACCATCTTCCGTGCGTGCGGAGCGGTCGGGCTCGATCCCACCCGCGAGTGGCTGCCCGTCGCGCCGGCCGCGCACTACCTCTCGGGCGGTGTGGTCACCGATCTCGACGGCGCGAGCACGCTGCCCGGCCTGTGGGCGTGTGGCGAGGCCGCGTGCTCGGGCGTGCACGGCGCGAACCGGCTCGCCTCGAACTCGCTGCTCGAAGGCATGGTGTTCGCGGCCCGGGCGGTCGACGCGCTCGTCGCGGGCAAGGACCAGCCGGAGCAGTCGGGTGCGCTGCGCGGTCTCGACGTCACCCGCGGCCACGAAGCGCCACCGCGCGACTTCGAGGCCGGAATCCCGGTGCGTGACGAACTGCAGCGGATCATGACGCGCGACGCGGGCGTCCTCCGCGACGCGACGAGCTTGGCGCGCGCCGCCGACGCACTGCGCACCATGAACCCGACCAGCGCGGGCGAGGCCAACCTGCTCGCGGTGAGCAGCGCGCTGGTGAGCGCGGCGCTCGCGCGGCGAGAGTCGCGGGGCACGCACACTCGGATCGACTTCCCGGCCACGTCTCCGGAATTC
>DASUMF010000130.1:0-4350 GCA_036277835.1 Acidimicrobiia bacterium | reverse complement strand
GACGCGCACCTGCGCGACCTGTTCGCCGACGACCCGACGCGCGGCACCAGCCTCACTGCCGAGGCCGCGGGCGTGTACTTCGACTACTCGAAGCACCGTGTCACCGCCGAGACGATCCGTCTCCTCGTGGCGGTCGCTGAGCGCGCCGGACTGCGCGACCGCATCGACGCCATGTTCCGCGGCGACAAGATCAACGTCACCGAAGACCGCGCGGTGCTGCACGTCGCGCTGCGCGCGCCCGAGGACGCGCACATCCTCGTCGACGGCGAGAACGTCGTGCCCGAGGTGCACGCCGTCCTCCGCAAGATGGCCGACTTCACGGAGCGGGTGCGCGCCGGGGAATGGACCGGCCACACCGGCGAGCGGGTCCGCAACGTGGTGAACATCGGGATCGGCGGCTCCGACCTCGGCCCGCGCATGGCCTCGGTCGCGCTCGCGGACTACAGCCGTCGCGACCTGACGGTCCGGTTCGTGAGCAACGTCGACGGCAACGACTTCTGGGAGGCCACCCACGATCTCGACCCGGCCGAGACGCTGTTCGTCGTCTCGTCGAAGACGTTCACCACCCTCGAGACGCTCACCAACGCCAACAGCGCGAAGGAGTGGCTGCTCGACGCGCTGCACGACGACACCGCGATCGCGAAGCACTTCGTCGCGGTGTCGACCAACGCCACCGAGGTCGCGAAATTCGGCATCGACACCGCCAACATGTTCGGCTTCTGGGACTGGGTCGGCGGGCGCTACTCGTTCGACAGCGCGATCGGCCTCTCGCTCATGCTGGCGATCGGCCACGAGCAGTTCACCGAGCTCCTCGCCGGCTTCCACTCCATCGACGAGCATTTCCGGCTGACACCGTTCGAGCGCAACATCCCGGCTCTCATGGGCCTCATCGGGGTCTGGTACAACGACCTCTTCGACGCGCAGACCCAGGCCGTGCTCCCGTACAGCCACTACCTCGCGCGGTTCCCGGCGTATCTCCAACAGCTCGAGATGGAGAGCAACGGCAAGTCGGTGGATCTCGACGGCAACCCCGTCGCCATGCAGACGGGCGAGATCGTGTGGGGCGAGCCGGGCACCAACGGCCAGCACGCGTTCTACCAACTCATCCACCAGGGCACGAAGCTCATCCCGTGCGACTTCATCGGGTTCGTGCACGCCAACCACGAGGTCGGCGACCACCAGAACCTGCTCATGGCCAACTTCTTCGCCCAGACCGAAGCGCTCGCGTTCGGGAAGACGCGCGAGGAGGTGGAGGCCGAAGGGGTGCCCGCGCACCAGGTCGCGCACCGCACCTTCGCGGGGAACCACCCGACGAGCACGATCCTCGTCGATCGCCTGTCGCCGTTCACGCTCGGCCAGCTCGTCGCGCTCTACGAGCACAAGGTGTTCACGATGGGCACCGTGTGGGGGATCAACTCGTTCGACCAGTGGGGTGTGGAGCTGGGCAAGAAGCTCGCCACCGCGATCATCCCGCAGCTCGACGGCGCAACTGCCCCCGATCTCACCCACGACTCGAGCACCAACGCGCTGATCGAGCGCTACCGCGCCGCCCGTCGCTGACGCGCGCGGTCAGGTCGGAGTCAGCCGACGAGGCGCCAGACGATGAGCGCAGCCGCGCCCAACACGACACTCGTGGCCGCCACCGTCACGACGGCGCGGCTCACCCGGCGCGGTCCGGGAATCAGGTCGCTCGGACCCGACCACGGCGAGGCGCCGAACCACGGGAGACGGTCGGAGTCGTGCTCGAGCAGGTCCACGAACGGTGCCGGATCCGGGTCGACCTCCTCCACGTACTCCATCCGAGCGCGCGGCGCGAGCGGATCCTGCATCCCCTCGATGGAGAAGTCGCCGAACGACGGCTCCGGCTGCTCGTCACCGTCGGGTGCCATGGCCCCAGTCTGCCGAGAGCCGGGTGGCGATGCTGTACACCCTGATACATCACAGTGGGTATTGAGGTGTACGTTCGTGGCATGAGCCGCACCAACATCGACATCGACGACGACCTCATCGAGCGAGCCATGAAACGCTACGGATTCCGTACGAAGCGCGAGACGGTCGATTTCGCGCTCCGAACGATCGCTCGTCCGCCGCTCACCTCCGAAGAATTCCTCGCGCTCGAAGGCGTGGGTTGGAGCGGTGACCTCGACGCCATCAAGCACAACCCGGTCCGGGGCCTGTGATCCTCGTCGACGCATCGGCGTGGATCGAGCTCCTCCGCGGTACGGGGAGCGATGTGAGCATCAGGTTGCGCGCCTACAGCGAACTCACCGACGAGGTCGCCATCACGGAAGTCGTCGCGATGGAGCTCTTGGCCGGAGTCCGAGGAGTGGCGGAGGAGACTGCGGTTCGCGAGATCGTCACCGGGATCCCGTTGCTCCCGATCAACGGCCTCGATGACTACGAGCACGCCGCGACGCTCTTTCGTGTGTGCCGAGTGGTCGGGGAGACGATCCGCCAGATGAACGACTGCCTCGTGGCCGCGGTTGCGATTCGCAACGACGTGCCCGTGCTGCACAACGACCGCGACTTCGAGGTGCTCGCCCGTCACACCCCGCTCCGGGTGGCCTGACGCCGCTTCCGCCGCACCTGGCAAGCTGGTGTCCCCGCCTCCGTGGCGGAACGGCGAATCAGGAGCGCGCAGTGCAACTCGGGATGATCGGCCTCGGTCGGATGGGCGCCAACCTCGTGCGCCGGCTCATGCGTGACGGCCACGAGTGCGTCGCCTACGACGTGAGCGCCGACGCGGTGAAGCAGCTGGCGTCGGAGGGGGCCACCGGCGCCAACACCGTCGAGGAGTTCGTCAACGCGCTCAGCGCGCCGCGCGCGATCTGGATCATGGTGCCGGCCGCGTTCGTCGACTCCACCATCGCCGAGCTCACCCCGCTGCTCAGCAAGGGCGACATCGTGATCGACGGCGGCAACTCGTACTACCGCGACGACATCGACCGCGCGGCGCGCCTGCAGCCGAGCGGGATCCACTACGTCGACGTCGGCACCAGCGGCGGCGTGTTTGGGCTCGACCGCGGCTTCTGCCTCATGATCGGCGGTGAAGACGACGTCGTCGCGCACCTCGACCCGATCTTCGCCACCATCGCACCGGGCGTCGACGCCGCGCCGCGCACCGAGGGCCGCAGCGGTGACCCGTCGACCGCGGAGAACGGCTACCTGCACTGCGGTCCGAACGGTGCCGGGCACTTCGTGAAGATGGTCCACAATGGGATCGAGTACGGGATCATGGCCGCGTACGCGGAGGGGCTCAACATCCTCAAGCACGCGAACGCCGGTGCGCAGCAGCGTGACGAAGACGCGGAGACGGCGCCGTTGCGCGAGCCGCAGTACTACCAGTACGACCTCGACATCCCCGAGGTCGCCGAGGTGTGGCGCCGCGGCAGCGTGGTCGCGAGCTGGCTGCTCGACCTGGCGGCGCACTCGCTCTCGGTCAGCGGCGACCTCTCCGACTTCGAGGGACGCGTGTCGGACTCCGGCGAGGGTCGGTGGACGATCCACGCCGCCATCGACGAGGGCGTTCCCGCCGACGTGCTGAGCGCGGCGCTCTACGCGCGGTTCACGTCACGGGGCCAGGCCGACTTCGCCGACAAGATCCTCTCGGCCATGCGCAAGGAGTTCGGCGGTCACGACGAGAAGCTCGACCAGACGATCGGCGAGAGCAAGTAGGTGAACAACAAGCCGGAGCGGTCCGACGCCTTCGTGTTCTTCGGCATGTCGGGTGACCTCGCGCGGAAGAAGATCTTCCCCGCGCTCTACTCGATGGTGAAGAAGGGCATCCTCGACGTACCGGTGATCGGGGTGGCGTCGTCGCAGTGGACGGTCGCCGATCTCCGCAAGCGCGCCGCCGACAGCATCGACCAGTACGGCGGTGGCGTCGACGACGGCGACGCGTTCGAGCGGCTCACCGGGCTGCTTCGCTACATCGACGGCGACTACCGCGCCGACGAGACGTACACGAAGCTCCGCCAGGAGCTGGGCGACGCGTCGTGTCCGATCCACTACCTCGCCATCCCGCCGTCGATGTTCCCCGTCGTCATCGAGGGCCTCGGCCGGTCGGGGTGCGCGGAGAACGGGCGCGTCATCGTCGAGAAGCCGTTCGGGCGCGACCTCGCGTCGGCGCAGGAGCTGAACCGGGTCCTGCACGGCATCTTCCCCGAGGAGCGCATCTTCCGGATCGACCACTACCTCGGCAAGGAAGCGGTCGAAGACCTCTTGGTCTTCCGCTTATCGAACATGCTGCTGGAGCCGGTGTGGAACCGGAACTACGTGCGCAGCGTGCAGGTCACGATGGCCGAGAGCATCGGCGTCGAGGGCCGCGGCAGCTTCTACGAGGAGGTCGGG
>DASUMF010000129.1:0-3583 GCA_036277835.1 Acidimicrobiia bacterium | reverse complement strand
CCACGCCCGGATCGCACGGTGGCGCCGGGCGACGGCGCTGCGGCGCACGATGGAGCATCGCCCCGACCTGCTGGCCGGACGGCCGCTCGACGAAGCAGACGCCGCCGTGCTCCGCGAGTTCCCACCCGACGCCGCCGACGCCTAGGCTGGAGCCTTCTCCGCCGGCCCCACCGTCGGCCGCCGTCTCTTCCGGAGCTCCCTGCGATGAATGCCACCGACCTCGTCGACCGCACGCAACTGCGCGACGACATCCCCGAGTTCGCCCCCGGCGACACCCTGAAGGTGCACGTCCGGGTGGTCGAGGGCAACCGCCAGCGCGTGCAGGTGTTCCAGGGCGTCGTGATCCGGCGCAAGGGGAGCGGCAGCCGCGAGACCTTCACCGTCCGCAAGGTGAGCTTCGGCGTCGGCGTGGAGCGCACGTTCCCCGTGCACTCGCCGATCATCGCCCAGATCGAACGGGTCACCCGCGGCGACGTGCGCCGGGCGAAGCTCTACTACCTCCGCGACCGCGTCGGGAAGGCCGCGAAGGTCAAGGAGAAGCGCGACTGACCGGCTTCCCCTCGCGGTCCGCCGACCGCGGCACGCACCGGTCGTATGCTGACGGTCGCGGAAGGAGCCCACGTGAGCGCTGAGGATCTCGAGCGGTACGAGACGGAGATCGAGCTCCAGCTCTACAAGGAGTACCGCGACGTCCTCCCGATGTTCGCGTACGTCGTCGAGACGGAACGCCGCTTCTACCTCACCAACACGGTGAAGCTCGACGCCCGCAACGAGCAGGGCCAGGTCTACTTCGAGCTGGAGCTCAACGACGCGTGGGTGTGGGACATGTACCGCCCGGCGCGCTTCGTGCAGACCGTGCGCGTGGTCACGTTCAAGGACGTGAACATCGAAGAGGTCGCCAAGGACGTGTGACGTGCCTGGCGTCGGTCGTCTCCATCGGCATGGGGAACGGTCGACGACAGCTCGGCGACGCAGGCGAGGAGCTCGCGGCCCGCTGGTACGCGGCCTCCGGGTTCACGGTGATCGACCGCAATTGGCGGTGCCGCGACGGTGAGCTGGATCTCGTGGTCGGGCGGGCAGGGCTCGTCGTGTTCTGCGAGGTGAAGACCCGTCGGGGCGCGCGGTTCGGCGCTCCGTTCGAGGCGGTCACCGCCACGAAGCAGCGCCGGATCCGCGGCCTCGCGGCGCGGTGGTTGGCGGAGCACGACGGTGTCGCCGGCGAGGTTCGCTTCGACGTCGCGTCGATCACCGTGCCGCCCGGTGCGCCACCGACCATCGAGGTGATCGCCGGCGCTTTCTGAGCACTGGTCAGCGCCGCTGGTGGCGCCGGCCGCGCTGCCAGCAGCTGCTGTGCCAGTGGCGACGGTCGGCAGGCGCGTCGAGCGGCACCACCACTTCGTGGCCGAGCCCGGGCGGGATCTCGTGATCGCAGCCGGGGCAGCGGTACGTCTTCACCGCTTCGTACGGCTGCACGTGACGCACCTGCAGCGACGGCTCGTCGAAGCGCTCGTCGAGGTTGTCGGCCCAGCGTTGGTCGCTCATCCGAACAGCCCCCAGAACACGAGCGCGGCGATCACCACGAGCGCCGCCGCGACGATCACGTAGTCGCTCGTGCGCTTGGTCTGTGAGCGGAACGGGTTGAGGCCCATCGTCTCAACGCTACCGGCGCGCCACGCGGTTCCGGGGGCCGGTCAGCGGGGCCAGCACAGTCCCTGCGCGCGTTCGAGCCACCCGGCGCGCTCCAATTCGCGGACTGCGACGGCGACCTGGTCGGGCGCGAGGTTGGAGCGGCTCACGAGCTGGTCGATGGTGGCCGACTCTCCGCCGCAGGCGCGCAGCACGAGCGCCGCGTTGCCCTCGGGTGCGATGCGCGTGTCGTGCCCACGGACGCCGGGCGTGAGGCCCAGCGCGAGGAGCACGTCGGAGGGTTCCAGCAACGGCTCGGCGCCGTCGGCGATGAGCGCGTTGGTGCCTTCAGCGGCCGGGTTGCGACGGGAGCCAGGCATGGCGAGCACCGGACGGTCGTACTCGACCGCACGCTCGGCAGTGATGCGCGCGCCGCCGCGCGCGGTCGCCTCGACCACCACGACGACATCGGCCAAGGATGCGATGATCCGGTTCCGGATCGGGAACGCCTCGCGACGCGGTTGCACGCCGTAGCCGAGCTCGCTCACGAGCACACCATGGGCGCGCACGCGCTCGAAGAGCGTGCGGTGTCGTCGCGGGTACACGACGTCGAGCCCGGTCGCGACGACACCGACCACCGGGCCACCGGCGTCGATCGCACCTTCGTGTGCGGCAGCGTCGATCCCGATGGCGAGACCACTCACCACGGTGATGCCGGCGTCGCCGAGCACCGCGCCGATCTCACGCGCGTCGGCGAGACCGTGCGGCGTGGCGGCGCGGGTGCCGACGATCGCGACACGCGGGCGCTCGAACGCGTCGGGGCGATCCCCCTCGGCCAACAGCACCTCGGGGGTGCCGGGGAGGTCGTCGACGATCGGGTAGCCGGCCGTTCCCTTCACGTAGACGTGCGGGTGGCGGCGCGACAACAGCTCGGCAGTGCGCGATGACTGCGTGGCGCGCTGCCACTCTGTCGACACCCGGCCCGCGACGACGGCATCGAGCGCGCCGATCGGCCCGTGCCAGCGAGCGACGAGATCGCGCAGCCGCGCCGTTGTGATTCCCGGGAGGCACGCGAGCGTGGCTGCCGCGACCTGCACCGGGTCGAGCGGCGGTGCCGGAGGACGTGACGAGCCCGACGGCGACCTCATGGCACGTCGCTCCGCAGGAGCGCGGCGCTCTCGACGTGTGCAGGAGCGATCGCGGCGACGCCGTCGAGGTCGGCGAGCGTGCGGGCCACCCGGCGCACGCGCGCCGCGCCACGACCCGTGAGCACCCGGGCCTCGATCAGGCTGCGCCACGCGTCGCGTGCGTCGGGGGCGAGCGGGAGGAGGCGCTCGACCACCCCGGCGGGCACGTGGGCGTTGGCGCCCCACGACCAGTCGGCGTAGCGGGCCCGTTGTCGCTCGACCGCTTCGGCGACCCGGGCACGCACCGGGTCGGACCCTTCTCCGGGCTCGTCGCCGGGCTCGGGTGCGGTCACCCGCACCCGCACGTCGAAGCGGTCGAGGAACGGCGCGCTCATGCGCCGCAGGTAGCGGGCCCGCGCCGCGCCCGTACAGCGGCAGTTCGGCTCGCCCAGCCCGCACGGGCACGGGTTGCTGCACGCGACCAACTGGAACGCGGCCGGGAAGGTGAGCGACGTCGGATGGCGCGAGATGCGCACCACGCGCTCCTCGAGGGGTTGGCGCAGCGCATCGAGCGCGGTCGGCGCGAACTCGCCCAGCTCGTCGAGGAACAGCGTGCCGCGGTGTGCGAGGGTCACTTCGCCGGGCCGCGGCCGGCCGCTTCCGCCCCCGACGAGTGCAGGCGTGGAGGCGGTGTGATGAGGCGCACGGAACGGACGGGTGGTGACGAGCCGCCCGCTCGTCGCGTGTCCGGCCGCGGAGTGGATGCGCGTGACCTCGAGCGCTTCTCCCTCCGCGAGCGACGGGAGGATGCTCGGCAGGCGACGAGCCAG
>DASUMF010000128.1:0-4506 GCA_036277835.1 Acidimicrobiia bacterium | reverse complement strand
TGTGCAGGCGGGCGACGGCGACACGTTCGCGGTCAACTACGTGCTGCGCGGGGTGAATGCGTACACGACCTCGTGCACCACCGTCGCCGGGGAAGTCGTCGTCACCATCCGGCCGGCCGGTGCCCAGGCGGCCCGTCCGCTCGCGTTCACCGGTTCGAACGACACGACGCAGTACGTGCTCATCGGAGCCGGGCTGCTGGCGGTCGGTTCGGTGCTCGTGGTCGGTGCCCGTCGCCGCAACCGCGTCCGCGCCTGACGTCCTCGCTCGAATCGAGCACCGGACAGCGACACGGATGAGCTGGAAGGTCGTCGTCGACTTCGACCGCTGCGAGAGCAACGCCATCTGCATGGGCGTGGCTCCCGACGTGTTCGAGGTGCGCGACGACAACTTCCTCTACATCCTCGAGGAGCATCCCGCCGACGACCGGCGTGGTGCCTGCGAGGAAGCGGTGCGTCAATGTCCCACGCAGGCGATCTCGATCGCTGACGACTGAGCTCGCGCGCTCCCACCCCGGTCGTTGACCGCCGCGACCAGCGGCGCGGCCGCCGGCACCGCCGACGCCGGGCCGTCGCGATCGGTGCGGCGACCCTCGCGGGTTTGCTCGCGGTCGCGGCCGTCGCACTCCTCTTCCTCGACGACGGCGGCGGCGACCGCAGCGATGGGGTGAACGCGGCGTCGGCATCGACGTCGACCGCCGTACCGACCACCACGGCGCCGCCCACGACGACCGAGCAGCCGGCCACCACCACCGCGCCTGCCACCGGGGCGACCGGAGCGCTGAGCCCGCTGGAGATCGACCGCACGTACCCCGTGGCCACCGCCACGCGCACGTTCGTCGACTCGAGTCGCACGACCTCCGCGAACGGTGATGCGCCCGCGGCACCGGATCGCACCCTCGCGACGTCGTTCTGGTATCCGGACGCGCCCGGCACATACCCGCTCGTGATCTTCTCGCACGGCTACGCGGTGACGCCCGACTTCTACGCGCCGATGCTCGAGCGGTGGGCGGCTGCCGGCTACGTGGTGGCTGCGCCGACGTACCCCATCCTGAGCGGCTCGCCCGGCGGTGCCAGCCACGTCGACTACGAGAAGACGTTCGCCGACACGTCGTTCGTGATCAGCAAGGTGCTCGGCCTCGGCGCGGGCGACACGGTCGGGGCTCGCGTCGACGGCGACCGGATCGCGGTCACGGGGCACTCCGACGGTGAGGTCGTCGCGTTCGGCGTCGGCTTCTTCGAGTGCTGCCGCGACCCTCGGGTCCGATCGGTGATCGCGATGGCCGGCAACCTCGAGAACGGCAACAACCCGCACGTGCGTGACACGGGCCTCCCGATCCTCCACGTGATGGAGACGGGCGACGAGTACGACCCCTACGGTGCGTCGATCGCGTGGGACCGGGCGAACCTCACGTCACCCCGGTGGATGCTCACCCTCGAGGGCGCGACCCACGTGCCGCCGTACCAGGTGCCGGGCAACGCGCACTTCGAGCTGCTCGCGAGTGCCGTGGTCGACTTCCTCGACGGCACGCTCAAGGGTCACCCGGAGCGCCTCGACCGCATGGCGGCGACGATCGCGGACCGGCCCGACCTCGCGTCGCTGGAGCGCTGAGCTACTCGCCGAACTTGGCGACGAGGTCGTCGCGCACCTGACGGCGCAGCACCTTGCCGCTGCCGGTCTGCGGGAGCTCGTCGCAGGTGTCGAACAGCTCGGGGGTCTTCAACGAGCCGACGAGCTCGCGTACGAAGGCGCGCACGTTGTCCCAGTTCAGCTCCGTGACGCCCGGTGCGAGCACCAGCATGGCGGCGATCCTCTCGCCCCACTCCTCGTCCGGGAGGCCGACGACTGCGGCGGTCTCGATGGCGTCGTGCTGGAGGAGCGCGTCCTCCACCTCGGCGGGGCTGATGTTCTCGCCGCCCCGGATGATGGTGTCGTCGTCACGGCCCTCGCAGAAGAGGTAGCCCTCGAGGTCGACCCACCCCCGGTCACCGGTGTGGAGCCACCCGTCGGCGTCGACCTTCGACGCCACGTCGACGTACTGGCCGCTCACCTGCGCGCCGCGGATGAGGATCTCGCCCGGGCAGTCGACCTCGAGCTCCGCACCCGACTCGTCGATGATGCGGATCTCGATGCCGGGGATGGGTTGGCCGACCGACTCCAGGCGCTTCTTGAACATGGGCTCGTCGCTGTACAGCGCCAGGCGGTGGTCGTCGGGCCCGAGGAGGGCGACGGTGCTGGCCGTCTCGGTGAGGCCGTAGGCGTTGACGAAGTCGACCTCGGGCATGAGCTGGAGCGCACGCTCGAGCACCGATCGGTGGATGCGGGCGCCGCCGTACGCGAGGTTGCGAAGGCTCGGCACCCGTGCCTCGGGGTCGTTCTCCATCACGCGGACGATGCGGTCGAGCATGGTCGGCACGACGGTCGCGTGCGTGACCCCTTCCCGGCGCACGGTCTCGATCCACTCCTGCGCGTTGAAGTGTGGGAAGGGAACGATCCGGCGCCCGATCCACGTCGAGCTGAGCACGGCGGCGACGCCGGCGATGTGGAACGGCGGCACCGACACGATCGCCGCCTCGTCCTCGCCCGCGCTGAAGGGCTCGAGCGTGTTCATGATGTAGCTCATGAGCTGCGTGTGCGTGAGGATCGCCGCCTTCGGCGCCGCCGACGAGCCACTGGTGAACAGCAGGATCGCCGGGCGCTCCGGCGCCTCGGGGAAGGCGAGCTCGGTGTCGTGCTTCGCCTCGTCGATCCAGTGGGGCGCGGCGACGACGGTGGGCTGCAGCCGATCGAGGAGCTCGTTCAGCTGGCCGTCGGTCTGGCGGAAGTTGAGCGGTGCGTAGGTGACGCCTGCCCAGGCGGCACCGAAGAGCGTCGCGGGGACGAGCGCCGAGAGCGGCTCCATGAGGGCCACCGACGTGACGTGTTCGTGGTCGCCGGCGACGCGCCGTGCGACGGCTTTGGCGGCGTCGCGGAGCTCGCCGTACGTGAGCCCGTCGTCGAGGTTGCCGAACGCGACCCGATCGCCCAGGGCGTCGGCCGCCATCTCCAGGATCATGGCGACGTTCACGTTGTTCCCCCCGGTGTGAAGACGAGCGTTTGCGGGTGTCGTCAGTCGGACGACGGCAGCGGCTTCGCGGCGGCGACGTCCATCGGCTGGCCGTGGCAGGTCAGCTCGCCGTCGCCCGCTTTCGTCACGAGCACAGTGGCTTCGCACACCGCGCAGGTGTAGCGCTTGCCCATCAGGTTCGGCACGCTCAACCTTCCTTCGGGGCCATCGGCTCGGAGCAGCACGCCACCTCGCCGTCGGTGCCCTTCACCACGATGATCTCGGTCTCGCACTGCGCGCAGCGCAGACGCGCTCCAGGTGCAATCGCCATGGCTCGCAGGATACCGAAACGCGGCGGGTCTGCGTCCACTCGAACGGAGATCGTGGCCTTTTCGACGAGCGCGCCGGCGTCAGGGCGCGGCGGGTACCGGCGCCTCGACCGCATCCGCGGCGGGTCCGTGGCGCTGGCTCCGGCGGACGGCCACGACCGCCGACCCCAACCCGTAGACGACGGTCGCGAACAGCACGAGGATGCCCAGGACGGGAACGATCGCGAGCACCCGCAACAGGCCCCAACCGGCGAGGAACGCGAGCCAGCGGCTCTTCGGCGCGCGCACCATCACGCGTCCGATGATGAGCGCGCCGATCGCATATCCGGCGCCGTAGAGCAGCCCGAGCCCGAAGAGGAGCGCGAGCCCGAGGGGCAGGCCGAGCAGGGTCACGGCGAGGATCACGCCGACGATCGGTACGCCGAACACGACGGCGAAGCCGAGCCCGATCGCGGGCCCGATGGCGCTGCGCCCGGCCTCGGCGGCGGCGTCCATGCCGCGTGGCACCAGCAGGAGCAGCGCCACACCGAGCAGCGCACTCGACACCGTGCCGGCAACCCAGAGGAACACCCGGCCGATGGTGCCGAGGCGCCCGAGCGCGAAGCGGTCGCGCGCGCGGTCGACGTCACCGCCGACGTGGGCGCCGTCGGCGATGCGCGGTGGGTCCTTCGACACGACGTCGCCGGTCACGAACGCGTCCGCGCCGAGGGTGACCCGACCGTTGAGCGACGTGACGTCGCCCTTGACCCGTCCGAGGATGCGCACGTAGCCGTTGACGACGAACACGTCGCCGTCGACGACCCCGTCGACCCGCGCGTCGCCGTTGACGAGGATCACGTGGCCGACGTGCGTTGATGCCTGGACGCGGACGTCGCCCGTGATCACGACGACGGCATCGGTGTCGCGAGCGCTGCCGACCGTCGCGGCCTCCGCCATCGGCGCGGCGAGCGCCGCGGCGCCGAGCAGCGCCGCGAGCAGCGTGACGAGGAACAGGCCGAGCCCTGCCGTGCGTCGCGCCTGCCGCACCATGTGCACCTCCTCGAACCCGCCCGACACTAGGGCGGGTCATCGCATCGCTGCGGGACCAGATACGTTGCGATCGATGGACCCCCGAACCGTGACCGTGCGCCACG
>DASUMF010000127.1:0-9444 GCA_036277835.1 Acidimicrobiia bacterium | reverse complement strand
TTCGGTCTCGACGGCCGGAGCCGCCGGACTGGCGCTGCCGCCGAGCGGGCACGGTCCGCGGTGACGCGCACGATCAACTACGCCGTCGCGCGACTGCACGAGCACCACCGGCTGCTCACCGAGCACCTCGACCACGCGCTCCACACAGGCACGTACGTGTCGTATGCGCCTGACCCGCGCACCGGAATCGCGTGGGAGGTGACCACCGCAACCACGACGGTGACCGAGGGTCGTACCGGGCGGTCGTCGTAGGTTCCGCGCGTTCCACACGCTCAGTCGGCAGGTCGCCCGACGCGAAGAACGCTCAGGTACCGACGCGCGGCGCGGTCGCCCATCTGTGTGCGGATGCGCTCGGCGATCGCGTCGAGCAGTGGCTCACGCACGTCGCGGTCGAGCTTCCGGTACACCGATGTCGAGCGCAGGAGATCGGCGAACCCCTCGCCGTCGAACCACTGCACCGTGGGGTACCACCGCACGATCGTGGGCCCGAACAGCCCGCCCGGATCGTTGGGCGGTCCCCACCCCTCATCCGTCGCGCGCACGGCGTCCTCGAGGGGTGGATCGTCCCAGTCCGGGTTGCCCGGCGCGAAGCGCTCGTGGAGATCCGCGGTCTCGGCGTACACCTCGGGCTCGCCGAGTCGGCGCACCACCACGTGGCCGAGCAGTGCCATCCACCCTCCGGCGCGGATCACCTCGCGCGCCCGCCGCCAGCCGACCGACGGCTCGACCCAGTGCCACGACGACGCGGCAACCAGCAGGTCGAAGCGCCGGCCGTGGTCGTCCCACTCCTCGAACGTCGACGTCTCGACCGCGACGTTCGCCCACGCCGCCAGCCGCTCGCGCGCCAGCGCGACCATCCCTTCGCCCGGCTCGACGGCGGTCACCGCGCACCCGAGCGCGGCGAGCGAGCGCGTCGCCTGCCCCGTCCCGCAACCAACCTCGAGCACCGACGACTGCTCGTCCAGCCCGGTGATGGTCACGAGGTCCGCAAACAGATCGTCGGGATACGTCGGTCGCACGCGGTCGTAGAGCTCGGGCACCTCGTCGAAGACCCGACCGAGGTCGCGTCCCGCCGAGCCTGCCATCCCACCATCCTGGCAACCACAGCTGCGCGCCGCACGGCTCGCATCGGGCGCCTCGTAGTGTCTGGTGCTCGGCCGTTCATGCCACTGGAGGCGCACGATGGCGATGCGCTCGTTGGAGACCGACTACCTAATCGTGGGCGCGGGCGCGATGGGCATGGCCTTCGCGGATGCCCTGATCGACCACGCCGACGTGCACGTCACGCTCGTCGATCGTCGCCATGCGGCCGGCGGGCACTGGCAGGACGCGTATCCGTTCGTGCAGCTCCACCAGGCGTCGCTGTTCTACGGGGTCGCGTCGACCGTGCTCGGGACCGGTGCCGTGCAGGAGCACGGTCCCGAGTCGGGGCTTCAGGAGCGCGCGCGGCGGGCGGAGATCCAGCACTACTTCGACGACATCCTGTTCCGCCGCTTCGTCGGTACGGGCCGCGTGTCCTTCCTCGGCGCGAGCGAGTACCACGCCGACGGCGATTCCCACCTCGTCACGTCGCGCGTCACCGGCGAGACGACACGCGTCGACGTGCGACGCCGTGTGGTCGACGCCACCTACATCTCGCCGACGATCCCCGCGACCACCCCTCCGCCGTTCGGCGTTGCCGACGCGGTGCGCGTCGTTCCGGTCAACCAGCTCGCCGCGTTGGATGAAGCGCCGAGCAGCTACGTGATCGTCGGGTCCGGGAAGACCGCCACCGACGGGATCGTGTGGTTGTTGGCCAACGGCGTGCAACCGGACCGCATCGTGTGGGTGCGCCCGCGCGAGCCCTGGATGCTGAACCGCGCCGTCGTCCAGCCCGATCCGGTGGTGGCGCTCGGGCTCGCCGCCGACGTCATGGAGTCGGCCTCCGCCGCCGAATCGCTCGACGACATGTTCCTGCGCCTCGAGGCCGCGGGGGTGATGCTCCGCATCGACACGGGCGTCGTTCCGACGATGGCCAAGCAGCCGACCCTCGGCGTCTGGGAGCTCGAGCTGCTCCGTACGATCGAGAACGTCGTCCGCCTCGGGCACATCGAGCACGTGACTGCAAGCGAGATCGTGCTCGACGGAGGGTCGGTGCCGCTGGCGCCGGGCTCGCTGGTGGTGCACTGCGCCGCGTCCGGGCTGCAGTACCCGCCGCTGGTGCCGATCTGGGGTGCCGACAAGATCCGGCTGCAGACGATCCGCGCCGGCTTCCCGTGCTTCGGCGCGGCCCTGGCCGGTTTCGTGGAGGCGACGCGCGACGACGATCGCGAGCGCAACCGCTTGTGTCCGCCGAACACCCTCCCCGACAACCCCGCCAACTGGGCGCAGATGCAGGTGCGCGGGACGCTTGCGACGCGCGCGTACTCCGTCGAGTCCGACATCGCGACATGGGTGAACGGTTGCGCGCTGAACCCCGCGCGCATCGACCCTGCGCGACGCGACGATCCCGACGTGCAGGCCGCGGCCGCGCGCCTTGCTGGCGTCGCGGACGCCGGGCTCGCGCGCATGACCGAGCTCTCCCCGCTGTCGCAGACTCACGACTGAGCAGCACGAACATCCGATCGATTCACCAATCTGTCTTGACGTATCGAACAGAGTTGATGTAATCTCCACGCATGACCGCGGAGAGCGCTGTGCTCGGCCTCACCCCGCCCGAGTTCCTGCAGCTGGCGGGCCACCCGCTGCGCTGGCGCCTGCTGGGTGAGCTGGCGAGAAGTGATCGCACCGTCCACGAATTGACCGCCGAGGTCGGCGAAGCGCAGAACCTCGTCTCGTACCACCTCGGCAAGCTCCGCGACGCGGGCCTCGTTGCGACGCGCCGTAGCTCGGCCGACGGCCGCGACGCGTACTACACCGCCGACCTGTCCCGGATCAGCGAGCTGCTCACTGCGACGGCCGGCGCCCTCCATCCCGGCATCCGCGTGACGCCGCCGACGTCGGGTGCCGACGATCGGCCAGGGCCGACTTCCGTCCTGTTCTTGTGCACGGGCAACAGCGCGCGGTCGCAGATGGCCGAGGCGTTGATCCGCGACCGTTCCGGCGGAGCCGTCCAGTCCGCCAGCGCCGGCAGCCACCCCAAGCCGCTGCACCCCAACGCGGTCCGGGTGATGCGAGACGAGTACGACATCGACATCGCCGATCACGAGTCGAAGCAGCTGAGCGTGTTCGCCGACGAGCACTTCGACTGGGTGATCAGCCTGTGCGACAAGGTCCGCGAGGTGTGTCCCGAGTTCCCCGGCGACCCCGAGACCATCCACTGGAGCATCCCAGACCCAGCCGCCGGCCAGCCCGACGACGACACCAGCTATACGGCGTTCCAACAGGTCGCGGCCGAGCTCGAGACCCGCATCGGTTTCCTGCTCGCGGTGCTCACCAACGGCACGCCGGCGTCATGAGCGCGAGGCCGACCACGAGGAGGAGCAATGACTGAATCGAGCGAGATGGTGAGTGTGCGCTACATGGTCGACGACGTCGAAGCTGCGGTCGCGTTCTACACCAAGGTCCTCGACTTCGAGGTCCTCACGAACTTCCCCCCGGTGTTCGCCGACGTCGCTCGCGGCAACCTCCGGCTGCTCCTGAGCGGACCGAACAGCTCGGCTGGGAGGCCGATGCCCGACGGTGCGACGCCCGGACCCGGAGGGTGGAACCGCATCCACCTGATCGTCGACGACATCGACGCCGAAGTGGCGCGCCTCCGCGACGCCGGCGCCCCGTTCCGCAACGACATCGTCGAAGGGCCCGCGGGCAAGCAGATCCTGCTGCAGGACCCTGCCGGCAACGTGGTCGAGCTCTTCCAATACGCGCAATGACCGCGTCGCCGCCAGAAGAAGGATCCACGATGTCGCCGCGCCGACGTTCCTCGCGCGACCTGTTGCAGCGACGGCCGTTCGCTCAGCTCTCGAAGCAGGAGCTCCGCCTGCTCGACGCGATGTGGGCCGGGATCCCGGTCGCGCCGGGCACCGTCTTGGCTCGCGAGGGCCGTCGATGCCTGGAGTTCGCGGTCGTCGTCGACGGCATGGCGTGCGTCACGCGCGAAGGGCGCGAGATCGCCCTCCTCGAACCCGGGGAGCACTTCGGCGAGATCGCGATCGTCCGTGCCATCCCGAACCCGGTGACGATCGTGGCGAGCACCGCCATGACGCTCGAGGTCATGGACCTTCGAGAGTTCCGCGCCGCGTACACAGCGATCCCCGTACTCCGAGACCACATCGATCACGAGATCGAACGTCGGATCGCGACGTGGCTCGATCCCCTGTCCTCCCTGCCCGCGCTCGGTCCGGCCCCGACTCCTCCGCCTGCGCACGATGGGGACTACACCTTGGCATCATGAACGTTCGCAGTGCTGCGGGCCCAGAGCCCGCGACGAGGTTGCTCCAAGGGCTGGCTGGGTGGTGCTACCGACGCCGGCGACGCGTGCTCGTGGTGTGGATCGTGGCGTTGGTCGTCGTCAGTGCGATCGGCTCGAGCGTGGGCTCCACGTACTCGCAGGGCTTCGCGCTGTCCGGGACCGAGTCACAGCGGGCGGCCGATGTCCTGCGGTCTCGCTTCCCCGCCCGGGCGGGTGACGAGGGTCAGATCGTGTTCGCGCACGCGAAAGGCGTGCAGGACCCCGCGGTGCAGGCACGAGTGGAGGCGCTCTTCCGCGAGGTCGCCGCCGTCCGCGGCGTGACGTCCGTCGTCAGTCCCTACGACATCGACGGCGCCCGGCAGATCTCCGGCGACGGCGACGTCGCCTACGCGACGGTGCAGTTCGACCGCGTGGCGTCGAAGATTCCCGACTCCACCATCGAACGGATCCGCTCCCTCGCCGACGCCGTCGAGGGAGGCGGCGTTCACGTCGCGCTCGGTGGCCGCATGTTCCAGGAGCACGGTGGCCTGGGGCCCGCGGAGCTGATCGGCATCCTCGCGGCGATCGTGATCCTGCTGGTCGCGTTCGGGTCGTTGCTCGCGATGGGTCTCCCGATCCTGATCGCCCTCGTCGGCATCGGGATCGGTCTCGGGTTCGTCGAGCTGCTGAGCCACGTCATCGCGACACCCGACTTCGCGACGCAGTTGGCGTCGATGATCGGCATCGGTGTCGGCATCGACTACGCGCTCTTCATCGTCACCCGGTACCGCCAGGGCCTGGGCGAGGGTCTTGCGCCCGAGCGCGCGGTGGTGCGCGCGATCGACACCGCCGGCCGCGCCGTGGTGTTCGCAGGGTGCACCGTGATGATCTCGCTCCTCGGCCTCTTCCTGATGGACGTCGACTTCGTGAAGGGCATGGCCCTCGGCACCTCGGTGACGGTCGGGATCGTGATGCTGGCCTCCATCACGCTGCTCCCGGCGCTCCTCGGCTTCGCCGGGCGCGCCATCGATCGCTTCTCTGTGCACCGAACCCGAGCCGAGCAGCCACTCGAGCAGAGTCTGTGGTTCCGGTGGAGCCGCGTCGTCCAGCGGCGGCCGTGGCCGGCGTTCGCGGGCGGTCTCGTGTTCCTGATCGTGCTGGCGATCCCGTTGCTGTCGATGCGACTCGCGTTCCCCGACGCGGGCGGCAACCCGACCAGCGACACGACGCGCCAGGCCTACGACCTCGTCGCCGACGGCTTCGGGGCCGGGTTCAACGGGCCGCTGATCCTGGCGGCGGAGTTCCCCGAGGGCGCCGACACCCGGCCGCTCGACGCGCTCGTCGCACAGTTGCAGTCAGTGCCTGGTGTCGCCGCGGTCACCGCGCCCACGCTCAGCCCGTCGGGCGACGCGGCCGTGATCCGCGTGATCCCGGCAGGCTCGCCGCAGTCGGCCAGCACGACCGACCTCGTGGGCACGCTCCGCGACGACGTGATCCCCGCGGCCGTCGCAGGCAGTGACGTGCAGGTGCACGTGGGCGGACTCACGGCGTCGAGCATCGACGTGTCGGAGCGGTTGTCCTCGCGGCTGCCGATCTTCATCGGCGCGGTGCTCGTGCTGAGCTTCCTCCTGCTCATGGCGGTGTTCCGCAGTCTGCTCGTGCCGCTGAAGGCGGTCATCGTGAACCTCCTCTCCATCGGCGCGGCGTACGGCGTCGTCGTGGCGGTGTTCCAGTGGGGCTGGCTCGGTGGCGTGCTGGGCATCGAACAGACCGGACCGATCGCGCCGTTCGTGCCGATGATGATGTTCGCCATCCTGTTCGGGCTCTCCATGGACTACGAGGTCTTCCTGCTGTCGCGGATCCGGGAGGAGTACGACCGCACCGGTGACAATTCGTTGGCGGTCGCCGACGGCCTCGCATCGACCGCGCGGGTCATCACCGCCGCGGCCCTGATCATGGTGGCCGTCTTCGGGAGCTTCGTCTTCGGCGACGCGACGACGATCAAGCTCTTCGGCCTCGGGCTCGCGACCGCCATCCTGATCGACGCCACGATCGTCCGCACGGTGTTGGTGCCGGCGACGATGGAACTGCTCGGCGACCGCAATTGGTGGTTCCCGGCCTGGCTCGATCGCATCATCCCGCGCTTGCACGTCGAAGCCGGCCCCGACATCGACGGCGAGCTCGCCGGGTTCACCGACGAAGAGACCGTCACGACCGCCAGCCCGTGAAGTCGCCGGAGCAACGATCAGATCGGAGTCACCGTGACCGCATCCCCTGCACTGGACCACATGGCGCTGACCGTGCCGAACCTCGATGACTTCGTCGATCGCCTGACCAGCGCGTTCGGCATGGTGGCGCAGCTCCGGTCGGAGTACTTCGCTGTGGTCGTCGACCCGGGATCCGGCTTCAAGTTGGAGCTGAGCGCGTCCGACGACGGCGACACCCACGTGCGCCATCTCGGGTTCCGCGCCGACGACGTCGACGCCGCGCACGCGACCCTCGTCGGCGCGGGCATGGAGACCGTTGCCGCGCCGCATCGACAGGACTACGCGGGGATGTACGCGTCATCGCTGCAACAACCGGGCGGCGTGGAGATCCAGTTGGTGAAGTACGACTGACGGCGCGCCCGGCGGCGATCAGTCGCGCTCGGCCGCGATCTGGATGAGGTTGCCGCAGGTGTCGTCGAACACGGCAGTGGTGACTGCGCCCATCTCGGTCGGGGGTTGCGTGAACCGCACGCCCCGCGCGACCAGTCGGTCGTGCTCGGCCTCGACGTCGTCGACGGCGAACGACGTGAACGGGATGCCGTCCTCCACGAGCGCGCGCTTGAACGGTCGCGCCGCAGGGTGCTCGTCGGGCTCGAGCGAGAGCTCCGTGCCGTCGCGATCCTCGGGGGACACCACCGTGAGCCACGCGTGCTCACCGAGTGGGATCTCGCGCTTCTTCACGAAGCCGAGCACCTCGGTGTAGAAGCGCAGGGCCTTGTCCTGATCGTCGACCATCACGCTCATCACGTTGATCTTCATTGTTCGTCCTCCAAGGGTGGGATCGACCAGCGCTCCGTGATCTGACGCAGCGGCGCGGTGTCGAGGCGATGGAACTTGTATCGACCTTCTCGCCGCGTGCGCACGAGGCCGGCAGCCTCGAGCACCTCGACGTGTTGCGAGATCGCTTGACGGGTTGACGCCATGCCGTGCTTGGTCGCGAGCCGCGAGCACAGCTCGAACAAGGTCTGATCGTCCCGCTCCGTGAGCTCGTCGAGGATCGCTCGGCGCGTGGGATCCGCGAGCGCTCGGAACACGTCTCCCACGATCCGACAATAGGCAAGTCGTAGCTTGCCTGTCAACCAGCAGAGTCGCGCGAGCGGCGCGAGCCGCGCTCAGCGTCGCACGGGATAGCGGAGATGGAGCGCTCGTGTGCCCTGGACGACGATGGGGTCGTCGAGCATGACGTGATCGCCGACGAGGTCGCCGAAGTAGCGGACGCCGTTGCCGAACAGGACCGGTACTTGGCTGATGCAGAGCTCGTCGACGAGGCCGAGGTTCAGGGCCTGCTGGATGATGTCGGCGCTGGCGATCGTGACGAACTTGTCGCCGGCGATCTCCTTCGCCGCCGCGACGCCCTGCTCGACACTGCCGCAGAACGTCGTGCGCGGGAACCGCTCGGCCGCGTCCTCGGGCGGCGGCCGATGGGTCACGACGACGACGGGTGCTCCGACGGGGTGGTTGTCGGCCCAGCCGTCGGTCTGGTCGAAGAGTCGCCGGCCCGCGACGAGCGCTCCGCAGCCCGACGTGAGCTCGCGAAGCACCTCAGCGCTCGCGGCATCCACCGAGAAGCTCATGCTCTCCTGCGCGCTCGGCACCACGACGTCGCCGTTCCAGTACCAGTCGAACAACTCCGCCGGGTTGTCGTCGGGTTGGGCGACGAAGCCGTCCAACGACATGCACATGTGAGTCAGCACCTTGGTCATGGCTGATACGACTCGGCTCATCCCGCGGACTCATCGGCCGGCGCGTTGCCGGGTCGCAGGAGAACTCGCTCGCGGCTACCGGTCGTCGGGCGGGCGGTCGGCGCCGAGCAGGGCGATGAGCTTCTTCGGCGCGAGCAGGCAATAGCTCTCGGTGAGGAGCTCCTTGACCTCGCCCCAGTCGGTCGAGCCGTCGTCGCGCAGCACCATCGTCACGAGACCGTCGTCCCAGCCCCGGGAGAACGGGTCGCCGATCGCGACGAGCGCGTCGAGCTCGTCGGGCGCGGCATGGAACCACATCACCGTGATCGGGGCCGGCTCCTCGTCGATGGTGACCACATGGACGAGCGTCCGGGTTCGGATCCGCCACCGAACACCGGTGAACGCCTTCTCCTCGTGTGCCTCGGGCAGATGCGCGCACGCAGCGCGGACGTGCCGGACGATGGCCGCGGGCACCTCCGTGTACTTGGTCATGTCCCCACGACGGTACGACCGTGTCGGCGCGCGGCGAACTACGCGGGAGCCTGTTCGAGTGCGGACAGATCGACCGAGTGCGCCGGCGCCGGCGGGACCTTCGCCGACCCGTACTGCGAGAACACGACCGAGCCTGTGCTGGCGCCGTTCGACGTCATGCCGAGCACGTAGGGCGCGCCGGTCGCAGCGACGTACACGGTGCTCTGCTTGACGCTGTCGTAGAGCGGGATGGCCCGCGCACCGTGGAACGTCGTCACCGGGCGCTTGGTGACCGAGCTCAGGTCACCTGTCTCGCTGACGAACGTCGAGATCTCGAAGAGGTTCGCCATGCCACCGAACTCGTCGTTCGTGGTCGACATGCGAACCCACCTGCCGGCGAAGAGCTGCGCCGCGATCTCCCCGGCCGCGGTGTCGTCACCGGTGTTGAGCGCGGTCCAGGTGGAGGCGGGCGCCTTCATGTAGAGGTCGGGCGTGTGCACGATGATCTGGAAGCGCTTGCCCTGCTGGAAGAGCACACCACCGCCCTCGCCGTGCGCGGCCACCACGTTCAGCGACGTCCGGTTTCCGTTCTCGTCAACGCTGCCGGAGATGCGGACGCTCGAGGCTCCCGCGGTCGCCGCCTGCGCGTCGGCGA
>DASUMF010000126.1:0-3038 GCA_036277835.1 Acidimicrobiia bacterium | reverse complement strand
GCCGTTCCTCGGATGATCGGTCCCTCGGTGATCGGCACGGCGCGGGACCCTATCGGGTCACGCGCGCGGCCATCCACGGGGTTTCGCGGCAGTCGGGGCGCAGTCGCAGACCGGGCTCAGGGCCCGACGTCGAGCACCGCCCGCGGGTCGGGTCGCTCACGCAACCGCACGATCTTGTTCACCGCGGCGAGGTAGGCGCGCGCCGAGGCCTCGACCACGTCGGTCGACACCCCGCGCCCCGACGCCTTGATGCCGTCGCCGGCGTCGAGCTGGAACACGACCGCGCCGAGTGCGTCGCCGCCGCCGGTCACCGACGACACCTTGAAGTCGAGCACGGTGGTCTCGACGCCCGTCGCGCGGGCGATCGCGTCGGCCGCGGCGTCGATCATGCCGTTGCCCGACCCGGTCGCTTCGACGGTCGAGCCGGTCTCGTTGTCGGTGAGCACGATCGACGCGCTGGGCGTCGACACGGTGCCGCCGTGCAGCTCGAGCGTCGCGATCGCGAAGCGGTGCACGAGTCGCGTGCCGAGCTCCTCGGCCACGATCGCCTCGAGGTCGGCCTCGGTGATCTCCACCTTCCGGTCGGCCAGCTCCTTGAAGCGGGTGAAGGCCTGGTTCAACGCGTCGCCCTGCACGTGCAGACCCATCTTGTCGAGCGAGTCGGCGAACGCGTGACGGCCCGAGTGCTTGCCGAGCACGATCTGCGCGGCCTCCTGCCCGACCGCGGTGGCGTCGATGATCTCGTAGGTCTCCCGGTCTTCGAGCACGCCGTGCTGGTGGATGCCCGCCTCGTGGGCGAACGCGTTCCGACCGACGACCGCCTTGTTGTACTGGACGGGGTAGCCGGTGAGCCGCGCCACCATGCGCGAGGTGCGCGCCAGCTCCTCGGTGTGCACGGTCGTCTCCACACCCCCGAAGTAGTCGCTGCGCGTGCGCATCGCCATCACGACTTCTTCGAGCGCGGCATTGCCGGCGCGCTCGCCGAGCCCGTTGATCGCGCACTCCACCTGCCGTGCGCCGGCGGCGACACCGGCCAACGAGTTCGCCACGGCGAGGCCGAGGTCGTTGTGGCAGTGCGTCGACACGACGAAGTCGCCGCGCACCCGTTCGATGACGTAGCCGATGAGCTCGGCGAACTCCTCCGGCACGCCGTAGCCCACGGTGTCGGGGATGTTGAGCGTCGTCGCGCCGTTGTCGACGGCCAGCTGGCACACGTCGAGCATGAAGTCGACGTCGGAGCGGCTCCCGTCCTCGGGCGAGAACTCGACGTCGTCGCAGTAGCTCTTGGCCCGGGCGACCCCGGCGGCGGCCTCGGCGCGCACCTGGTCCTCGGTCATGCGGAGCTTCTTCTTCATGTGGATCGCCGAGGTGGCGATGAACACGTGGATGCGCGGGCGCTCGGCGTGACGGAGCGCCTCCCACGCACGGTCGACGTCCTTGAAGCCGGTGCGAGCGAGCGCGGCGATCGTCGAGCCGCGCACGGCCTTCGCGATCACCTCCACCGCTTCGAAGTCGCCCTGGCTCGCGATCGGGAACCCGGCTTCGATCACGTCGACGCCGAGCCGCCCCAGCTGTTCCGCGATCTCGAGCTTCTCCCCCACGTCGAGGGAGATCCCGGGCGACTGCTCGCCGTCGCGCAGGGTGGTGTCGAAGATCTTCACGTGATCGGGCATGGCGCTTCTCGCTCTCTGGGGTTTTCGGGCAAACAAAAACCTCCCCGGCCACGAGGGCACGAGGAGGCGTCCGCGAGCACCGGAGGGTGCTCGCCGCTACGTAAGGAGCAGGTTCTGGGTGCGCAGTTCCTTCGTCATGAAGCAACCAGTGTGGCAGACGGGCGCGCGAATCGCAAGCCGATGCCCAGGGCACCGACGTGTACGGCGCGACAATGCGGCATGCGGAAAGCGACGAAGCGCATGCTCGGCCTCGGCGTGCTCGCGGCCGCGGGCTACGCGGTGTGGCGCGCGTTCGACGCGCGACGGGTCACCTCCGGCGTCACCTGGGACCCGCAACCCTTTCCGTACCCGCCCGTCCCGCGTGAGGCGTCGACCGAGGCGACCTCGTGGATCGAACCCGACGCCGGCACGTGCCCCGCGAGCCATCCTGTGAAGGCGAAGCTCTCGAGCGGCATCTTCCACGTGCCCGGCGGCGCGAACTACGAGCGCACACTCGCCGATCGGTGCTACTCGACCGCCGAGGCGGCCGAGGCCGACGGGCTGCGCGCCGCCAAGGTCTAGCCGCGAGAGAACCGGCTCCGGCACCGGTCGCGAGTACGTCGGTAGCATCGGTCCGTGCCGGCGCGCCGGCGGAGAAACGGGGGAAACGTGAGCAACGACCGGATCGTGCTCGTGTCGGGTGACGGCCACGTGAGCGGCAGGCCCGACGACTACCGGCCACACATGGACCGGCTCGCGCTCGAGCACTTCGAGGACTACCTCGAGGACTACACCACCAAGATGGCGGAGTACGAGCGCTTCTCGACCGACGACGGCGTGTACGGCACCAAGGGGATGGAGCAGGCCGACCGCGACGGCGCCATCCGCGCCGGTGGATGGTCGGGAGCCTGGGACGCCCAGAAGCGGCTCGAGGAGATGGACCGCGAAGGCATCGCCGGCGAGGTCCTGTTCCTCGGTTCCCACACCTCGATGGAGCCCTTCTTCTCGCCGAGCAACCGCGAGACCGCGCTCGACGTACGCATGGCCGGGCTCCAGGCGCATCACCGGTTCGTCGCCGCGCACATCGCGGGCACGGGCGGGCGCCTCCTGCCGATCGCCGACACGGCAGGTGTCGACATGGACGCGATCTGCGCCGAGCTGCGCTGGTGCAAGGAGCAGGGCTTCGGTGGCGTGCAGATGCCCGGCCTGTCCGCCGATCCCGTCCTGCCGCCGCTCTACGACGAGTGGTACGAGCAGTTCTGGGCGACGTGCGTGGAGCTCGGCTTCGTGGTGCAGCTGCACGCCGGGTGGGGCTTCCTCGGCCACGGTCGCAAGTTCGTCGACCCTGGCGCGTTGATGATGGACCCCAGTGTGGGCGTGCGCGTC
>DASUMF010000125.1:0-4614 GCA_036277835.1 Acidimicrobiia bacterium | reverse complement strand
GGGCGCGGTCGGCGGCGAGCCCGAGCCCGGCGAGGATCTTGTAGACGTCGGCTTCGGCGCGGTACCCGCCGTCGATGAGGAACTGCTCCTCGGCGCGGGAGTACCGGGCGATCGCCCGCTCGCCGCTGTCGGACTCCATCGCGTGACGCAGCTGCTCGAGCTCGCGGCGCTGCGCGTCGAGCCCGCGGCTCGAGAGCACGTAGTCCATCGCCCGCTCGTCGGCGCGGCCGGCGTCGACACGTGGGTCCTGGGGGAGGAAGCCGAGGGGTCCGGTGATCACGACCCTGCCGGCGGCCGAACGGCGAGCACCCGAGATGGTGCGGAGCAGGGTGGTCTTCCCGGCGCCGTTTCTGCCCACGAGCCCGACCTTCTCGCCGGCGTGCGCGTCGAACGTCGCGGCCCGCAAGAGGTCGCGATCGCCGACGGTCACCGAGAGGTCGAGGGCCCGAATCACCCGCCCACGGTAGGAGACGAGCGGAGCCGTGCTCGGACGCGCTGAACGGAGGGCGGAGCGGTGTCGACCAGAGATGTCGACTTGCAGCTGAGAACTCGTATCACTATATTGTCGACTTACTTAGTCGGATTTGTTCTGAACCACACGCACCCGATCTGAACCGGAGGGAACCCGCACATGAAGCCCCATCGTCTGCGCCGCTCGCTCGTCGGTGCGCTCGTGGCCACCGTTGCCCTGGCGCTCGTCGCGGGGCCGGCAGCCGCGAAGAGCCCGCAACAGTCGTCCGAGACGACGACCGTGCGCCTCGGCGTGTTCGCGAACGTCACCCACGCACCCGGGCTGGTCGCGATCGAGAGCGGTCTGCTCCAGAAGGCCCTCGGTCCCAAGGTGAAGCTCGAGGTGTCGTACTTCAACGCCGGCCCCGCGGTGATCACCGCGCTCCTCGCCGACGCCATCGACGTGAGCTACATCGGCCCGAACCCGGCCATCACCGGGTTCGCCCAGTCGAACGGTGAGGCGCTGCGCATCATCGCGGGCTCGACCTCTGCCGGCGCGTCACTGGTCGTGAAGCCCGAGATCACGAAGGTGAGCGACCTCAAGGGCAAGAAGATCGCGACGCCGCAGCTCGGCAACACGCAGGACGTCGCCGCCCGCTACTACCTGAAGACGAAGGGCCTCAGCACCGACACCACGGGTGGCGGCGACGTGTCGATCGTCCCGACCGCCAACGCCACGACCCTCACCGCCTTCCAGCAGGGCCAGATCGACGGTGCGTGGGTGCCCGAGCCGTGGGCGCAGCGGCTCGTGAACGAGGCCGGCGGCAAGGTGCTCGTCGACGAGTCGACGCTGTGGCCTCAGGGCCAGTTCGTCACGACGCAGCTCATCGGTGCGACCGACTTCATCAAGGACAACCCGAAGACCGTCCAGAAGCTGCTGAAGGGCAACATCGACGCCATCGACTTCGCCAACAACAACCCGACCGTGGCGCAGAAGCTCGTGGCGACGGGCATCTTCAATGCCACCGGCCAGAAGGTCGACGAGGCGACGATCGTGAACTCGTGGGGCCACCTCACCTTCACCATCGACCCGCTCGCCGCGACCCTGGCGGCGTCGTCGAAGCACGCCGAGGACGTGGGCCTGCAGGACCCGACGAACCTCAAGGGCATCTACGACCTCGCGCCGCTCAACAAGATCCTGAAGGCACAGGGCAAGGCCGCGGTGTCCGACAAGCTCGACGTGGCCGCCGCCACGAAGACCACGAAGGCAACCAGCTAACTTGTCAACCGTGAGCGAGACCAGGAGCGAGTCGGCGCAGATCGAGCTCGAAGCGCAACGGCTGTCGGCTGCGACCCCGGTGGTACCCCCCGCCACCGGGGCCGCGGTCGAGTCCGCCGTGGTGCTCACCGACGTGAGCAAGGTCTACGGCGATGCGACGAACGCGGTGCACGCACTCGACGAAGTCACGCTCACCGTCGCCAAGGGCGAGTTCGTGTGCCTCCTGGGCGCGTCGGGCTGCGGCAAGAGCACCTTGCTCAACATCCTCGCCGGGCTCGACCGGCCGTCGCGGGGAACCTCCGAGGTGCACGGGCGCACCGGGCTGATGTTCCAGGAGTCGGCGCTGTTCCCGTGGCTCACCGTCACCGGCAACGTCGATCTCGCGCTGAAGCTGCGCAAGATCCCCAAGGACGCGCGACGCGCACGAGTCGCCGAGCTGCTCGAGCTCGTGAACCTGGGCGACTTCGCGAAGAAGCGCCCGCACGAGCTCTCCGGCGGCATGCGTCAACGGGTCGCGCTGGCCCGTGCGTTGGCCCAGGATGCCGACGTGCTGCTCATGGACGAGCCGTTCGGCGCGCTCGACGCGATGACGCGCGACCTGCTCCACGACGAGCTCGAGCGCCTCTGGCGCGAGACCGGTCTCACGGTGGTGTTCGTCACCCACAACGTGCGTGAAGCGGTGCGACTCGGTGACCGCGTCGTGCTGTTGTCGAGCCGGCCCGGTCACGTGATCGCAGAGTTCCCGATCGACGACGAGCGACCGCGCCGCATCGACTCGCCCGCCATCGCCACACAGGCCGCCGAGATCACCGATCGCCTGAAGGAAGAGGTCCGCCGCCATGCCGGCGACGACTGAGCTCGACGACAAGCTGCGCGAGCAGCAGCGAGGCCTCGACAAGCTCGAGCTCGCGCTCCCGCAGCGCAAGAGCCGGGCGCGACGGGTCTGGTCGTCGACGTGGCCGAAGCTCGCCGCGATCGCGCTCGCGCTCGCGATCTGGCAACTCGTCTTCTGGTCCGGCTGGAAGAGCGAGTTCATCCTCCCGGCCCCGGCCACCGTGTTCTCCACGTTCTTCGACGAGTTCGGCACGCTGTTGGAAGCCGCGGGGAACACGCTGCAGCGTGCCTTCATCGGGTTCGGCATCTCGATCGTGCTCGGCACCGCGATCGGCGCGGCCGTCGCCACGGTGCCGGTGCTGCGCGCGGCGGTCGGTTCGATGCTGACGGGCCTGCAGACCATGCCCTCGATCGCCTGGTTCCCCGCTGCCGTCGTGCTGTTCAAGCTCAGCCAGGGCGCGATCCTCTTCGTCGTGGTGATCGGCGCGACACCCTCGATCGCCAACGGGCTGCTGGCGGGCTTCGACACCATCCCGCCGATCATGTTGCGTACCGGCCGGGTGCTCGGCGCGCGCGGCTTCGCCACACTGCGGTACGTCATCCTTCCTGCCGCGCTCCCGTCGTTCGTCGCCGGGCTCAAGCAAGGCTGGGCGTTCGCGTGGCGCAGCCTGCTCGCCGGCGAGCTGCTCGTGCTCATCCCCGGCGCGACGTCGCTCGGGCAACAGCTGAACTTCTCGCAGGAGTTCGCGCGCTACGACTACATGTACGCGGTGATGATCATGATCCTCGTGATCGGCGTGATCATCGACTCGTTGTTCTTCGCGACCGCGGAGCGGCTGATCCGCAAGCGGTACGGCTTCGTCGACGAGGCGGCAGCGAAGTGACGCTGTGCCTGGGCGACGAGCGATGTCGAATGTGCTGACCGGCCGCTGACGGCCTCCCGTTCGACTCGCCCGTCTCCTCGCGCTCCTCGCGCGTCCACGAAGGATCGATCGCCATGACGCAGACCATCGACCGCTCGCGTTCCCTCGTCCCGCCGCTGCCGCCGCTCCCGCCCGAGCGCCTGCTCGCGATCGTGCGGGGCCTCGGCCGCGACGCGGCCACCTGGCGAGCGCTCGCGCAGCACGACCAGGACGAGCGTTGGCACCTCCGCCTGTCGACCAACCTCCGGTTCGACATCTGGCTCATCGGCTGGCACGGCCACCAGGGTGTCGACCTCCACGATCACGGCGGGTCGGCCGGTGCGTTCACCGTGATCGACGGCGAGCTGCTCGAGACCGCGCGCGACGCCGGCGGCACGGGTGAGCTCCACGAGACTCGACTCACCGTCGGGAGCGCGCGATCCTTCGGATCTGGTCACGTGCACTGGGTGGTGAACCCGACCCCGGAGATCGCGACGAGCGTGCACGTGTACTCGCCGCCACTCGAGACGATGGACTTCTACGAGAGCACCGCCGACCTCGCGTTGACCAGGCTCCGCACCGAGCGGGCCGCCGGCGCGCGCACGGGGCTGGGCGAGATCCGCGCCGGGCACCCGAAGTCGGGAGCATGACATGACGACGATCGACGACGTGCTCGAGCGCGCCCGGGAACGCTTGTTGCGGGTCGGCCCGCTCGACGCCGCCGCGGCTGCCAAGCGGGGCGCGCTGCTGGTGGACACGCGACCCGTCGAGCAGCGTCGGCGCGACGGCGAGATCCCGGGCGCGCTGATCGTCGATCGCAACGTGTTGGAGTGGCGACTCGACCCGACGAGCGCGCACCGGCTGCCGGAGGCGACCGATCACGACATCGACGTGATCCTGTTCTGCAACGAGGGGTACTCGTCGAGCCTCGCTGCCGCGTCGTTGCACGACATCGGACTGCGCAACGCGACCGATCTCGTCGGCGGGTTCCAGGCCTGGCGCGCCGCCGGCCTGCCGGTGCGCGCCGCCGAGGAGTAGCGCCCACCCGTCACCCGAAATTGCGTCAACCAGGCGTCCATTTGGCTCGCAGGTGACGCAATTTCGTGGAAGGCGGTCAGGTGTACTGGTTGACGATCTCGAGCACGGGCC
>DASUMF010000124.1:0-3638 GCA_036277835.1 Acidimicrobiia bacterium | reverse complement strand
GTCGTCGTCGGGAGTCCGGTCACCGATGAGCGCGTCCAGGAGCGAGTCGATGAGCGCGTCGGGGTGGAGGTGCGCGGGCAACGCGGCCAGGTGCACCGCCATCTGCTCGATGCCCGAGGAAAACGAACGGTCCCGGCGCTCGACGAGCCCGTCGGTGAAGACGATGAGCTGTGACCCGCGCGGGAACGGCGCGGTGTCGGCGATCGTGAGCGTCTTGTCGAGGCCGATGAGCCGCGTGTTCGCGGTGTCGAGGAACCGGACCTGACGGTCGAGATCCAGCACCAACGGTGGGGGATGCCCGGCAGTCGCGAACGTGAGCGTCTCGGCCGCGGCATCCACCACCACGAGCGCGGCGCTCGCGAGGAGGAGCGCCTTGCGTTGGCGGAGCACACCGGACACTTCGCTGAACACTTCCGCGACCGGGACGCCGGAATGCAGCAGGGCGCTGATCATCCCGCGAACCAGTGCCATGTCGGCTGCTGCACCGACACCGTGACCGGCGACGTCGCCGACGACGAAGGCGACACGCTCTGCACCGAGGCGCAGGCCTTCGTACCAGTCGCCACCGACCGGCGTCGACCCTCCAGCCGGGAGGTAGCGCGCCGCCGTCTCGAGGCCTGGGCCTCGGGGAAGGTCGTCGAGCATGCGCCGCTGGAGCTCGAGGATGATCTCGTGCTCCTCGTCGTAGCGCCGCGCCCGCTCGACGGTCTCGGTGCACAACATCGCGACGGCTTCGAGTGCGCTCTCCAACTTGAGGTCGAACTCCGGCGGTTCCGCCCATGCGAAGCCGATCGCGCCCAATGGTGTGCCGTCGCTCCGGTACAGGGGCATCGAGGCGGTGCATCGGACGCCGGCCGCCGCGGTGTCAGCCAGGATCTCGGGGTACTGGTCGCGATACGACGCCAGGTCGGGCAGGACCACCGGCTTGCCGGAGCGCACCGCCGCCGCGATCGGGAAGGGTGCATCGATCGGGACGTCGGTGTAGCGGTCTGCCAGCGCGGGGTCGAGGAACGAGCCGTGGAACAAGCGCAACGACGAGTGGGACGCGTCGAGCAGCGCGATGTTGGAGTAGTCCGCGCCGACACATGCTGCTGCACGCAACGCGATGAACTGCGCCACATCGAGCGCAGTGGCGGGCAGCTCGAGTGACGGCGCCATCCGAGCGGGCACCTCGATGCCCGCGACCAGCGCGACCGTGGGTGCGGAGGCCTCGCGACGGTCGTCCATTCGGGGCCTCCGGAACTGGGCAGTGAGCGAATCATGCCCAGGAGCACGTCGCGTCATGCGGAACGGCGCCGGGTCGGGCCGGTGCCCGAGGTGTGCGAAGATCCTCACTCGATCACGAGCGAGCACGGTGGCCTTCGATGCCCAGCCCGGCCCCAGAACGCGATGAGCACGATCGCCCGACCGGGCTCCCTGAGCTCGACGACCTCTGGGCCTGGGGCGCAACGACCTCGCGGGCCATGGCCGAGCGGGTGTCCGACATGTACCGGAACCTCGGGTCGTCGATGTCGCATCTCGCGCCACCCGAGCTCGACGCCGACCTCGGCCAGCTCCGCCTCGACGCCGAGCGCCTCGCCGACCTGTCGTTCGACGTCTTCGACCGGCTGCTCACGGTCGTCGGGTCCATCGTCGACGGCACCGATGGCCAGGGACGAGGTCAGGGACGCGGTCGAGACGAGGTGTGCCTCGGGGCGACCGCGGGCGAGACGGCATCGACCGACGTCTGGGTGCACAACGTGTCGACCGATGCGCACCCGGCACCACGCTTGTACCTCCCCGGCCTCGCGAGCGCCGACGGCATCACCATCCCCGAGCATGCGATCTGCCTGACCGCGGCCGACGAGCCGATCGACGCCGGCAACAGCCGACGGTTCACGCTCGCGGTCGAGATTCCAGCTGGCACCCCGAGCGGTGCGTACCACGGCGTGCTGATCTCCGACGCGTCGATCGACACCGCCAGGCTGGTGCGCCTCGACGTCGGCGACTGACGATGGACGGCGAGCCGCGTCCGGTCGAGGTCGCGGTCGAGTCCTACCGCGCCGCGGCCGCGGAGATCGTCGCGGAGTACCTGTCGGCGCGCGAGCCGGGACCGCACCTCTACGACCCGCTGCGCGCGTTCATGGCGCGCGACGGCAAGGGGCTGCGACCCGCGTTGTGCCTGGCCGCCTGCGAGGCGTTCGGCGGTGCGGCCGGCGACGCGCTGCAGTCCGCGGCCGCGATCGAGCTCCTCCACGCCGCGTTCCTCATCCACGACGACATCGAGGACGACAGCGAGTGGCGACGCGGCGAGCCCACGCTCCACGTGCTGCACGGCGTCCCCATCGCGTTGAATGCGGGCGACGCACTCGCAGTGATGTGCCTGCGACCCCTGCTCGACAACGTCGACCGGCTCGGGTCGCGGCTGGCGCGCTCGGTCCTCGCGGAGTTCCAGGCCACGATGGAGCGCACCGTTGAGGGCCAGGCGATCGAGCTCGGCTGGCGTCGCGACAACACGGCCGAGCTCACACCGGTCGACTACCTCGACATGATCCTGCACAAGACGTGCGCGTACACGACGATCCTCCCGCTGCGCGTCGGCGCGCTGATCGGCTCTCGCGGTCGGGCCGACCTCGACGCGATCTCGCAGTTCGGCTTCTCGCTCGGGGCCGCCTTCCAGATCAAGGACGACCTGCTCGACCTCGACGCCGACGCGAACGACGGCAACCTCATGGGAGACATCAGTGAGGGAAAGCGCACGCTGATGGTGATCCACTCGTTGCGCTTCGCACCGCCCGCTGCTCGTGCGCGCGTGCAGGCGTTCCTCGACCGAACGGGCACCGAGCGGTCCACCGACGAGCTGCGCGAGATCGTCGACGTGGTCGATGCCGCAGGCAGCATCGCGTTCGCGCAGCAGTACGCCGACGCGCTGCTCGCCCAGGCCGAGGAGCGGTTCGACGACGCGTTCGCGGCCTGTGTGCCGTCGCCCGCGCTGCGCTTCCTGCGCGACGTCATCCCGTTCATGACCCAGCGCGCCCGGTGACACCTGCGGGCTGACCGGCTTCGATGTCGTCGGCGCGGCCGTACCCGAGCTGGCCGTGGCGCGCGGCGTCCACGTCGCCGTGGGTGGGTTCCAACAGGAAACCGGTGTGGTCGCCGAGCACGGTGCGTGACAGGACCTTGCCGACGAACCAGTCGCAGTCGTCGAGGATCGGTACGCCATCGGGGCCCGCGGTCCAGGACCATCGGTCCATCTTGTCGGCCTGATCCTTCGCCGACACCCCGCCGAAGAGCTCCGCGAGCTCGTGTTGGTCCTTGCGGACCAGGTGCACCGCAAGTGAGCGCGAACGCTGCGCGACCTCCCACGTGTAGTTGTTCTGTGAGAGGCACACGAGCATGCGCAACGGCTCGATGCTGCACTGGGTGGTGAAGCCGACCAGGCATCCCGCGACCTCAGGTGGTGCCGCCGCGGTGACCACGAAGACCGGATACTCGACTTCGGTCGCGAGTCGCTGGAAGGCAACGCTGCCATCGTCCATCTGGCCCGGCTACCCGGGGCGACGGTCCCGGAAACGCGCGACGCGGCGCCGAGGTCAGCGCCAGGGCCGCCCGGCGCGCCCTCGGTGGGGAAGGTGGAACCCGGTGATGCCGCGGAGCAG
>DASUMF010000123.1:0-8689 GCA_036277835.1 Acidimicrobiia bacterium | reverse complement strand
GCGGACCTTCTCGTCGACCTTCTCGAGCACCTGGGACGGCTTCCGCCCGTTGCCGTTGCCGTTGCTGGTGGCCACGAACCTGTCTCCTCGGACCTTCTCTTTTTCGGATCAGAACCGCACGCCGTACGCGTATCCGTGGCGCACGGTGCGGGCGTGGAGGTCGCCTTCGGCGATGTCGGGCTGGAGCTTGCCGAGGATGATGACCCCGGTCGGACAGCGGTCGACGCAGAGTGCGCACCGCGTGCAGATGTCTTCGTCGACGATGAACGCCACGTGGTCGCGGGGATCCTCGCCCGGTTGTTCGGTGTTGACGGCGTCGGAGATGGCGCTGACCGACACCATGTGGATGCACTTCCACGGGCAGATGTCGACGCAGCCCTCGCAGAGGATGCACTCCGACTGGTCGATGTGCAGGAACTGCTTCGGCTTCACCGCGCCGGTGAGGTAGGAGGCGTCGACCTCCTGCAGCTCGTAGTCGGTGACGAAGTCGGGCATCGGCGGGTTCGCGTCGGTGCGGGCCATCACGCGGCTCCGACCGGGCCGGCACCCGCGGGCTCGGGCTCGAGCGCTTCCGCCCCACCGCCGGCGACGGGCGCGTCGGTGCGCTTGGCGCGCCGCAACGGGCGTCCGAAGCGCGACACCTTCGGCGTGTCGGTCGCGGCCGTCTCGTCGACCTGGCCGCGCTTCTGCCACTTGGAGAACAGGAAGAGGTTCAGCCCGACCATCACGACGTAGATGCCGGTGGCGACGACGTCGCGCACTGCCTGCTGGTTGATGTCGAAGGGGAACTTGAAGAGCGCGAAGTCCTGGCCGCTCCTCACCACGAACTTGGTGGTGTCCCACTGGAGGTACTTGTCGGAGAAGGTGATCCACTCGTGCGGGATGACCGCGTACGCGAGGGTCATCAGCGCCAGCACGCCGACCGCGCCGGCCATGCACTCTGCCCAGGTGGCGGGGCGGTTGGGCTTCGGCCGCTTCATCAGGACGAAGACGATCGCGAGACCGATCACGAGGAACAACGAAGCCCAGATGAGACGGCCCGCGGGCCGCATCCAGGGCAACCAGTCGGGGATCAAGTTGGGCATCGGGCCCGAGGTCCTCCAAGGCGTCGCAACAAGCGGCCGAGCTGCGATCAGGTTCCTATCACGCTATCTGAACGCTGTGCCCATCCAAGGGTCGTGGGGCGGGTGGGGCGTCGCCGGGGTGCACGCGCGACCATGCTCCGGTGCACCGCACGAGCTTGCGCACAAGCGCACAAGGACGATGAGCGCGGACGACGGCCGGCTCGGTGCCGGAACGGGCGCCACGTCGGCCCGCTGGGACGCGCTCGTCGTGGGCGGTGGTCCCGCGGGCGCGGCGGCGGCCTACTGGCTCTCCGAGGCCGGGCACCGCGTGCTCGTCGTCGAGAAGAAGCGGTTCCCACGCGAGAAGACGTGTGGCGACGGGCTCACGCCGCGGGCGGTGAAGCAGCTCCACGACATGGGCCTCGCCGATGAGCTCGGCGGGAGCCTCCGCTTCGACGGCCTGCGGTCAATGGCGCACGGCGTCACGCTCGAGCTCCCGTGGCCCGACCACCCCGACTTCCCGTCGTACGGGTACGTGGTGCGACGGCGCGACCTCGACCAGATGGTCGCGGAGCGCGCGGTGAAGGCGGGCGCCGAGCTGTGGACCGGCGCCGAGGCCGTCGAACCGGTGCTCGACGACGGCCTGGTCGCGGGCGCGGTGATCAAGCGCGACGGCAAGGCCGAGCGGGTGCGCGCGAAGTACCTGGTCGTCGCCGACGGCTCGACCTCTCGCTTCGGGTGGTCGCTCGGCACGTCACGCGACCGCACCTACCCGCTCGGCATGGCGCTGCGCGGCTACTTCGAGAGCCCGTACCACGACGAGCCGTGGATCGAGAGCCACCTCGACCTCCGCGACCGCGACGGGAACCACCTGCCGGGCTACGGATGGATCTTCCCGGTGGGCGACGGCACCGTGAACGTCGGGGTCGGTCTCCTGTCCACCTTCTCGGGGTGGAAGGAGATCAACACCAGCACGCTGATGGACGCGTTCGTGGCCACCGCGCCCGAGCGGTGGGGCATCTCGCCCGAGTCGTCGTGCGGAGCGCCGACCGGGGGCAAGCTGCCGACCGGCGGATCGGTGAAGCCGAACATCGGACCCACGTGGGTGGTGGTCGGCGACGCAGCCGGATCGGTCAACCCCTTCAACGGTGAGGGCATCTCGGTCGCGTACGAGACGGGCCGGATGGCCGCCGCCGCGGTGTCGGCCGCGCTCACGTCCGGCGACGGGCTCGCGCTCACCCGCTACCCCGAGCAGCTCGAAGAGACGTACGCGCTCTATTGGAAGGTGGCGCGCGTCTTCGTGCGCGCGATCGGCAATCCCGCGGTCATGCGCGAGCTCACGCGCGTCGGGATGCAGTCGCGACCGCTCATGGAGTGGGTGCTGCGGATCATGGCCAACCTGCTCCGGCCCGACGAGATCGGCCCCGCGGAAGCCGCGTACAAGATGGTCGCTGCCATCGTGAAGGTCGCCCCCGAGCCCTGACCCCGCGTTTCGAAATTGCGTCGAGCGTCGCCGAATAGCGGCCACGAGCGACGCAATTTCGTCAGATGGAGCACGTCGAGCGACGTTCGGGGCCGTTTGACGTCTGTTCCCTCGTGGACCGAACAACCAGAGACGGGCGCCTTGCGGTGTTGTGCGGCGATCAGCATGGCGTCTTCCGTCTCGACCAGGTGGCCGCACTCGGCTTCGAACCGGGTCAGCGGGCGCGGCGCCTGAGTTCCGGACGATGGGACCGTCTCTACGCTGGCGTGTACCGCCTCGCGGGTGCGCCTCGTACCTGGGAGTCGAGACTCTTGGCAGCGTGCTTTGCGGGTGGGTCCCGCGGCCGAGCATCACATCGATCGGCTGCCGTGTTGTGGAGGCTCCCGGGCGGAACGCGCGAGCTCCTCGAGATCACATGTCCACGATGGCAACGGGCGCGCGACGACGAGCTCGTCGTCCACGAGTCCTTGCGGTTCAACCCGAACGACACCGTGATTCGCGACTCGATCCCGGTCACGAGCGTGGAGGTGACACTGTTGGATCTCGGCGCGGTCGTTCCGGAGTTGATCGTCGAGCAGGCGCTCGACGCTGCGCTCAATCGTCGTCTGACGACCATGCCGGCGGTGCAGGCAACACTCGAGCGACTGGCACGCCGCGGTCGCGACGGATGTGGCACCCTCCGCACGATCCTCGAGCAGCGGGCACCGATCGTCGGCATCGCCGAGAGCCCCGCCGAGACGTCGCTGCTCCGGGTGCTGCTCCACAACGGGCTCCCGGCTCCCGTGCTCCAGTACGAAGTACTTGAGGGTGGAGTGTTCGTCGCGCGGGTCGACGCGGCATATCCACAGTGGCGCATCGCGATCGAGTACGAGAGCTACGAACGCCACACGGGTCGGCAGGCACTCGATCGCGACACTGAGCGCGAGCGTCGTCTGCTCCGTGCAGGTTGGTGCGTCGTGCGCGTGACCGCCAAGCACGTGCGCGATGGCGGACTCGAGGTGGCGGCCACGATCAGGGACCAGATTCACCGAGCGTCCTGAGCCCTCCCCACTCCAAACTGCGTCGCTCGTCGCCGCATAGCGGTCATGAGCGACGCAATTTCGGTGTTTGGTCAGCCGCCGCTGACGGGGGGGAGGACGGCGACCTCGTCGTCAGCGTGGAGCGGTGTCGCGTCGCCGTCGGTCGGCTCGTCGCCGTTGATCCACACCCGCGCGCGCTCGAGCACAGCGGAGAACTCGTCGCCGTAGCGGTCCCGCGCGAGCGCGAGCAGCTGTCCGAGCTGCGCGGCGTCGAACTCGTCGTCGGCGCGGCCCGCCGCTTCGCGCGCCTGCGCGAACAGCCGCAGGCGAACGGTCAGATCGGCTCCGAGCGCGAGCGCAGATCCGATGCCGGTTCGGGACGGGATGCCGGCTCCGCGCCTGAACGGGATGCCGGCTCCGTGCCGACGTTGGTGCGCGCGGCGGGCACCGCGTCGAGGCGCTCGGGGTCGATGGAGGCGCCCGTGACCTCGTCGATGCCGTAGGTGCCGTCGTCGATGCGTCGAAGCGCGGCTTCGAGCTCGGCGAGCTCGCCCTCGAGCTCTTCGAGGATCGAGAAGTCCTTCTCGCGCTCGAAGGTGTCGCTGCCGGTGTCGGCCGGGTGCTGGTCGTAGTCGGCGAGCTCCGAGCTGTCGTCGGCATCCGACTGACCGAGCTCCGACTTCATCTCGCCGATCAGGCCGGACACCCTCGACTGCTCCTCCAGGATGCGCTCACGCGCGCGCTCGAGGTCCATCGCCGAACCCTACCGTCACCCCTGCGCGAGGCGGAATTCCAACACCTCGATCTCCTCGACGAGCACGTGCTCCAACGCTTCGAGACGGGCGAGCGCGTCGTCGAACTCGAGCAGGCGCTGCGCGTCGAGCGAGCCGATCGGCGCGAGCGACGCGGCCTCGTACGACGCACGGACCGGGTCGGCGTCGAGTTGCGCCGCGTCGACCGGGGCGGTGCGCTCCCCGAGCTCGGAGCGCATGGCGAGCGACCGCACGAGGAGCCGCTCGACCCGATCACGGCACTCGGCAGCTCCCGCGGGGACGCGCTTCGGCTCGGAGATCATGTCGACCTCGGCACGCGGGTACGGATCGTCGTCGAGCCAGCGCCGCACGCGGAACCGCTCGGTGCCGACGGTCGCGAGGAGGTAACGCCCCTCCGGCGTGCGCGCCGCCTCGACGATGCGCGCCACGGTGCCGACCGAGAACCGCGTGTCGCCACCCCCGACCTCGTAGCCCCGCTCGATCAGCACGACGCCGAACCGGCCGTCGCCCTGGAGGCACGTGTGCGTGAGCTCGAGGTAGCGCGGTTCGAACACGCGCAGCGGCAGCACGGCGTAGGGGAACAGCACGGAGCCGAGCGGGAACATGGGCAACGTCTTCCCGGGCACCCGGCGAGGCTACCGGCCGCTCCCGGAGGCTCACCCGCGCGGCTGGGCCGGTCGGCGAGGGGTCGAGCGTCAGTTGGCCCGCGCGCGCAGCTGCGCCGCGGTCCGGCTCGCGCGCGCAGCGGCGTCGGGAGGCAGCTCGCGAGCGAGCTCGTCGAACACGTTCGCGGCTTCGGCGAACTGGGCGAGGTTCCCGAGGGTCGTCGCGAGCTCGGCGCGTCGCGCACGCGGCACGTCGGGGAACGAGAGACGGAGACGGGTCGGCCATGCCGCGGCTGCGGGCGACCGTTGCAGCAGGGTCTGCTGCAGGTTCGCGAGCATGCGGTCGAGGATCACACGCGGGCCGACCGCTGCCAGCTGCTCGCGCCGCAACGGGTGCGAGTACGCGCTCCCGGCGTGGACCCGCGCGAACAACGATGCGCAGTCGCCGATCGCGAGCGGTTCGGGTCCGTGGAACGGGTCGAACCAAAGGTCGAGTGTCGCCTCGCTGTCGGAACGGCGTTCCGGCGCACCCACCAGGAAGTGCCCGGGCATGCCGACCCCGACGAGGTCGACACCGACGCGCCGTCCTACCTCGATCATCAGGACGCTCAGCGTGATCGGAATGCCGAGTCGGCGATCGAGCACGTCGTCGAGGTACGAGTTCGCGGGGTCGTAGTAGTCGACGGTGTTGCCCGCGAACCCGCCGGAGCCGAAGAGCGCCTCGGCGACGCCGACGGCCTCGGCGGTCCGAACATCGCTCGCGAGCGCGTCGAGCTCGCCGAGTCGTCTGGCGATGTCGACGTCGGGGTGTGCGCACGCGGCGATCAGCAACGCGCCCTGGTCGAGCTCGATCCGGTCCTCCGGCTCGTGCACGAGCGCGGTGAAGCGCTCCGCGGCGTCGGTCAACTCGCCGGCGAGCTGGCGCCCGACGACGCCGGCACCAGCGCCTTCCCAGCCCGCAGGTCGTCGAGGATCCCCTGGAGATCCGACGGCGCGATCTCGCCGGTCGCCCGCGCCAGCACCTTGCCGTCACCGTCGAGGAACACGAAGTAGGGATACGACGGCAGGCCGTACGCCTGACCGGCGGTGCCCTTCGTGTCGTCGAGCATCACGGTGAACGGCCACTTCACGCCGGCCAACCACGCCGACGGTGGGTAGTTCGGCGCCTGCTCGCTCGTGCCGGTGGCGACGGTGCTCACGTCGATCCCGTCGAAGGCGCCGCTCTTCGCCAGCGCGACGATGCGCGGCACCTCAGCTTGGCAGTGCGGGCACCAATGGGCGACGAACAGCACGACCTGCGGCTTGCCCGACGGGGCGATCGTGACCGGCTGCTTCTCGAAGCCCTCACCCACGAGTGTGGGCGCGGTGTCGCCGATCGCCGGGTCGTTCTTCGTCTGCGTGAACGCCGGGAGCGGGGTGCCCTCGACCTTCACCGACGCGGTCTCCTGCTTCGCGTTGGGCGCGCTGGAGCCCGAGGAGCTGCTGTCGCCGCCGCTCGCGGCCGCGATCGCGATCGCGACCACCAGGACCACGACGACCGCGCCGATCACCCACCAACGCCTCGTGTTCGTCGCGGGGCTCATGGGGAGATCTCCTCCGGCACGACCGTGCGTGCCCTCGCGTCCGTCGCTGCCACCGTAGGAGCAGACCACTCGTCGCCGCGCGCGGTGACGAACAGTGCGAGCAGCGTCCCGATCAGCAGGAAGCTGCTCAAGCACATCCACGCGAGGGTGACGAAGCCGAGCTTTTCGAAGTACGGGGCCGAACAGGGCGCGCTGATCGAGCACGAGGAGCTCTCGGCGAAGCTCGGGACGCGCTCGACCAGCCAGTGGTACAGGGAGAGCGGCGCGCCGATCACCACGAAGGGCAGCGCGGTGATCCAGACGTTGCGGTCACGACGGAACCATCCGACCCCCAGCACGACCGTGAGCGGGTACATCGCGATCCGCTGGTACCAGCACAGCTCGCAGGGAAGGAAGCCGAGGTGCTCGGAGTAGTAGAGGCTCCCGGCGGTGGTCGCGAGCGCGACCACCCATGCGACCAGCAGTGCCTGCACGCCGACGGCCCGGGCGACCGCGACCCACACCGCGCGAGCGCGCCGGGACACGGTGCACGCCAACGCGAGCACGAGCGCGGCGGCGACGAGCACGTCGGCGACGAGCGTGAGGACGAGGAAGAAATTGGTCGCGAACTCGAAGCCCGGCATCAACGGAGGCTGAACCCCTTGGTGAGCACGACCTCGTCGGTCGCGCCCAGTCGCACCCGGAGGACCATCCGCCAGTCGCCGGGGAACGGGATGTCGTACTGCGGCGCGAAGTAGTGGCCGGGCCCCAGAGTGCGCAACGGCACGTCGAAGGCCGCGAGGTCGCCATCGGGACGGGTGAGCTGCATCTGCACGTCGGCGACCGACTTGCCGCCCGTGGAGAGCACCGTCAGGTGGATGTCGTTGCGGCCTGCGGCGCCAGGTGCGATGGTCGCGTCGGCGAAGACCGATCCCGATCGCATGGTGAGCGACACCGGCTCGGCGCTCACGGTGCGCGCCGGCGCGGTGTTCACGAGCACCGAGGTGATCGCGAGCACCACCACCGCGAACGCGACCTCGACCATCACCGAACGGCGCAGGTGGCGGGCCTCGCTCTCGTCCGTGGGTGAGTCGTCGGGATCCGCGGGCGTGTCGCCGGGGTCGTCGGGACCGTCGCCGGGGTCGTGGATGCCCACGCCCGTTCCGCTGCCACCGGCGGTCACGAGCGCGGCCGGCTGCGTGGCCCGACGAGAAGCGGGCGCGCCGGGGAGGTCGTCGATCGGATCGCGGAAGTGGCGGTTGACCACCTCACGGCTGAAGGCGGCGGCCACGATCATCGCGGCCACCACGACGAGCTTCGCGAGCAGCAAGCGACCGAAGTCGGTGTCGCGCAGCGCGTCGATGCTGCCGACCTGACGCCAGGCCTGGAACCCGCCGGTGATCACGAGCACCGTGACCGATCCCAGCGCCAGCGCCGAGAACCGGTTCACGGCGATCCTGAGGCCCGACGGCAGTGGCCGCACGAGCACGATGGCGACGAGCATCACGAGGCCGCCGATCCAGCACGCCATCGCGAGCACGTGGAGCGTGTCCGACACCAGCGCGAGCCCGACGTGCTCACCCGTGGAGGCGTGACCACCGAGCCCGGGTGTGGCCGCGAGCGCGACGCCGACGAGCGCGGCCGGCAGCGCCCACCATCGCGGCAACGGCCGATCAGCGCGCAGCAGGATCCGCACGAGCGGGATCGCGAGCAGCAGCAATGCAAGGCGGAACAGCGCGACCTTGCCGAACCGAGTGTCGAGCACGTCGCCCCACACCGACGGGTCGAACACCTTCGAGAGCGGGAGCGCCGCGGCGTACACGCCCTCGAGCCCGATGCTCGCGATCGTGCCCAGCGCGAGCAGGCCCCATCCTGTCCACACGACCCGCGCGGCGCGCCGGAGGCCTCGGCCCTCCCGGAACGCCGCGGCGAGGAACACCACGCCCCCGATCAGCAGTGCGAGGGCGCCGAACACCACCGCGCGCCCGATCGCGTACACCACGCCGACGACCGCGCTGCCACCTTGCTGGGCCAACAACCGGGCGGCCAGGCCGTCGGCATTCGAGACGGTCGCGTCGGGGCCGACCTGGAACGTGAACGCGCCTTCGATCGGGTGCGCGTCGGCCGACGTCACCCGCCAGGTGACGGCGTAGGTGCCGTCGTCGAGATCGGGCAACGAGGTG
>DASUMF010000122.1:0-4624 GCA_036277835.1 Acidimicrobiia bacterium | reverse complement strand
GTCGTCGTCGTCGAGACCGAGCGACGTGAGGCCCCGTGACGGGCGCTTCTCGCCTTCGTAGCGGTCGAAGCCGGCGGCGATCACCGTGATGCGCACCTCGTCGCCGAGGCTGTCGTCGATCACTGCGCCGAAGATGATGTTGGCGTCGGGGTGTGCGGCCTTGGCCACGATCTCCGCCGCCTCGTTCACCTCGAACAGGCCGAGGTCGCGAAGGCGGGCGGCGCGCTCTCGATCGGCATCGTCACGCGGCCGTTCGGCTTCGAGGGTCGCCGTCGCGCCGTGCAGGCCGAGAACGGCATCCAGAAGATGCGCGAGAAGGTCGACACGTTGATCGTCATCCCGAACGATCGTCTGCTCACCGTGTCGGACGAGCGGACGTCGATGCTCAACGCGTTCAAGACGTGCGACGAGGTGCTGCTCCAGGGCGTGCAGGGGATCACCGACCTCATCACGACCCCCGGCCTCATCAACACCGACTTCGCCGACGTGCGGATGATCATGAGCAACGCGGGGAGCGCGCTCATGGGTGTGGGCTACGCGTCGGGCGACGGCCGCGCGGTCAACGCGGCCCGCACCGCGATCTCGAGCCCGATGCTCGAGGCGAGCGTCGAGGGCGCCCGGGGCATGTTGCTCAACGTGTCGGGTCCGTCCGACCTCGGGCTCTTCGAGGTCAACGAAGCAGCCGAGATCGTGGCGAAGGCGGCCCACCCCGACGCCAACATCATCTTCGGCGCCGTGATCGACGACAGCCTCGGCGACGAGGTGCGGATCACCGTGATCGCGGCGGGCTTCGACCGGTTCGAGGGCGAGCGCAAGCCGCGCATCTCGTCGCTCGGGCTCGACGACGACCTCGACCTCGGCGACGACGGCATCGACTTCTCGATCGGCACGCAAGGCGACGACGACGCCGACGACCAGTTCGACGTGCCCGAGTTCCTGCGCTGAGCGACGCCCCGGAGCAGGAGCTCCGTGGGTCGACCGCGCCGATCGACCTCACGGTCGGGTGCGCGCGGATCCGCTTCACCGACCGCCGCGGCGGTGTGTCGAGCGCGCCGTACGCGTCGCGCAACCTCGCGACCCACGTGGGCGATGCCGCCGCAGCCGTCGCGGAGAACCGTCGGCGCCTGGCAGCCGAGCTCGCGGTCGACGACGCGTCGCCGGTGGTCTGGCTCGACCAGGTGCACGGTGACACGGTGGTGCGCGTCGACGGTGCGGTCACGGCCCCGCCGAGGGCGGACGCTGCCGTCACCGACCGGGTCCTCGTGCCGCTCGCGGTGCTCGTCGCCGACTGCGCGCCGATCGCGCTGGTCGCCGATCACGCCGTCGGGGTGGTGCACGCGGGTTGGGCGGGCCTGGAAGCCGGCGTGATCGAGCGCGCGGTCGACGCGCTGCGTGCGACGTCCGACGGCCCGGTGCAGGCCGTGGTCGGTCCGTGCATCCATCCCGCGCGCTACGAGTTCGGTGCGTCCGACCTCGAGCGGCTGGTCGGTCGGTTCGGTCGGCACGTCGCCGGAGTCACCGAATGGGACACGCCGGCGTTCGACCTCCCCGCCGCGGTGAAGCACGAGCTGACCCGCGTCGGCGTGGCGACGGTCGTCGACGTCGACGTGTGCACGTCCGCGTCGGAGCACCACTTCTCGCATCGCCGCGACGGCACCACCGGACGCCAGGCCGTCGTCGTGATGCGCACCCGATGAGCACGCCCGACGACGTGCGGGCGTCGGTGGCGGCGGTGCGCGAGCGGATCTCCGACGCGGCGCGCCGCGCCGGGCGCGATGCGGCATCGGTGACGCTCGTCGCCGCGACCAAGACCGTCGACGTCGAGCGGGTCCGTGCCGTGATCGAAGCCGGGGTCGTCGACGTGGGGGAGAACCGCGCCCAGGAGCTGCTCGCCAAAGCGCCGGAATGTGTCGACCTGCCCGCGCGCTGGCACTTCCTGGGGCAGCTGCAACGCAACAAGGTGAGGACGCTCGCGGCCCACGTCGAGTGCTGGCAGAGCGTCGACCGCCTCGCCCTCGGCGACGAGATCGCCCGTCGTGCGCCGGGCACGCGGGTCCTCGTCGAGGTGAACCTCGGCGACGAACCGCAGAAGGGCGGGTGCTCACCGGAGGCGGCGCCTGCTCTGGTCGACGCCCTCGCCGAGCGCGACCTGCGGGTGGTCGGGTTGATGACGGTGCCGCCCCGCGGCGACGACCCGCGCCCCTGGTTCGCGGCGTTGCGTGGGATGGCTGGTCGCCTCGGACTCCCGGAGCTGTCGATGGGCATGAGCGACGACTACGAGGCCGCGGTGGAGGAGGGGGCCACCATGGTGCGGGTCGGGCGGGCGCTCTTCGGCGGCCGCCCCGGGGTCGGGACCTGATCGGGGAGTCCGGCCCGCCGCCGCGACCGGCCGATAGGCTGACCCGCGAGGGAGGCGCACATGGCTTCAATGTGGCGTCGGGCCATGGTGTACCTGGGTCTCCAGGACGACGAGCCCGACTACGGCGGCGAGTACGAGTCCTACCCCGCGTACGGCGATGTCGACGAGGGGCACGACGGCGACGGCGCCGGCGACGACTACGGCGAGCGGCCCCGCCGCGACGCCGGCTACGACGCGGAGCCCGAGCCCGCCCGCGCCGCAGTGGGCACCGAGCGTCGCAGCGCCGCACCGGAGCGCCGCGGTCGCGACGAGCCCACCGCACCCCCCACGCCCCGGCCGTCGGTCGTGCGCACCATCGGTCCCACCACGGCCGCACGCGTGCACATCGTGGAGCCGCAGAGCTTCAACGACGCGCAGGAGGTCGGCGACCGCCTCAAGGCGAACCAGCCGGTGATCCTGAACCTGCAGGGCCTGCCGAAGGAGCTGCAACGGCGGCTCATCGACTTCTCGAGCGGCCTCGCCTACGCGGTCGGCGGGCAGATGGCCAAGGTCAACGACCAGGTGTTCCTGCTGAAGCCGAGCGACGTGGAGGTCTCCCAAGAGGAGAAGGAGCGCCTGCAGGCGCGCGGCCTCTACCAGGCCTGACCATGAGCGCCATCCTCGTCTGGATCCTCACCGTCTACCTCGTGATCCTCGCGGGCCGGGCCGTGCTGTCGTGGTTCCCCGTGCGTTCCGGCACGTTCCTCGCCGGCCTCAACTCGCTGCTGTTCGACCTCACCGAGCCGGTCCTGCGGCCCGTCCGACGGGTGATCCCGCCGGCAGGAATGCTCGACACGTCCTTTCTCGTCGTGTTCGTCGGGATCATGATCCTCCGCGGCGTGGTGGCCAGCAGCTGAGCCGGTCCTCGACCATCGGCCTCGATCAGGCGTCGGTCGCGGTCCTCGATCGACGGGGGGTCCGTCGCTACCATGACCACCATGGATGTCACCCCTCAGGAGCTCCGCGGCAGCGAGATCAAGGAAGCGTGGCGCGGCTACCACCGCGACGAGGTCGACGAGCTCCTCGAGCGCGCGGCCGTCACGATCGAGAACCTGGGTCAGCAGCTCGCGACCGCGAGCTCGCGTCCGGCGCCCGAGCAGGCGGCGGCCGCGGTACCGGTCAACCGCGACGACGCGGAGATGCTGCAACGCACCCTGTTGCTCGCGCAGCGCGCCGCCGACGATGCGGTGAACGAGGCGCAGGCCCAGGCCCGAAAGCTCATCGAGGACTCCGAGGCGCGCGCGCAGGCGCTCGTGGGGGAGGCGGAGGCGAGCGCCCGCCGCATCGCCGAGAGCGAGCGGCGCCGGCTCGAGTCGGAGATCCAGGACCTCGCATCCCGCCGCGACATGCTGCAGGCCGATGCGGACGCACTCGAGGAGTACGCGAGTGCCTACCGCGACCGTGTGCGCGCGGCCATCGAGGCCGACCTCGACCGGCTCGGGAGCGGGGCGATCGACGCGCCCGGCGCGCGGCCCGAGCTCCACGAGGTCGACGTGCCGGCACCTGGTCCCGCGTTCGCGGCCGCATCGCCCGCGGCTCCCGATCGCACACCGATGCCCGACGCAGGCTCCGAGTTCGATCAGTCCGCGTTCGCCGAGGCGAACGCGGATGACGCCGAGTCGGACCGCGTGTTCGACCAGGCGAGTGTCGACCGCGACGATCGCGCCCCGGACGACGACCGCTACGGCACCGACACGCGGGCGATCACCATCGACAGCTCGAGCTCCGGTGCGCGCGCGGCGGAGTCGATGCCCTCGTCGTCACCGATCGCGGCGCCGCCGCGTCCGGCCGAGCCCGAGTGGCCGCCGCCCGCGCCGCAGGCGGGCGCGCCAGGTGCGCCGATGGCGAGCAGCTCCTGGCTCGCAGCCGGCGACGACTGGGCACTGGCCGACACCTCGCTCGACGACGCGCCGCCGTGGGAGCAGAGCACCGCGGTGCACGAGCCCTTCTCGTCGGAGCTGCCGATGGAGGCGACGTCGGTCGACAGCGATGCGCTCGACGACGACGCGTTCTTCGCGTCGCTGCGCGACGCGGTGCGCGACGACGAGCCCCTCGGGCCGCGTGACGAAGCGCCGGCGCCGTTCTTCGACGACGAGCTCGCCGACGACCGCCGCCGGTTCCGCCGCCGCCGCTAGCTACAACAGCTCGCGCGCGACCGGCTCCACCGCGAGGCCGATGGCCTCGCCGTCGATCTCGGCGCGGTGCGCGGCCTCGTCGGTGACCACG
>DASUMF010000121.1:0-2401 GCA_036277835.1 Acidimicrobiia bacterium | reverse complement strand
GGTGTTGTTCTTGAAGAGGTAGACGACACCACGGATGCCTTCTTGACGCAGGCGTTGCTCTGCTTCGATGACGAGGCCCTCGAGGATGCGCTCCCCCGCCTTGTCGTGGATCACGAGGTCGCGGATGGAGTCGCACTCCGGCGTGGCGTACTCGGGGTGGCTGCCGACGTCGAGGTAGAGGCGGGCGCCGTTCTCGAGAAACACGTTGCTCGACCGCCCCCACGACACGACCCGGCGGAACAGGTAGCGGGCCACCTCGTCGGGGCTGAGCCGGCGCTGCCCGCGCAGGGTGCAGGTGACGCCGTATTCGTTCTCGAGCCCGAAGATGCGTCGTTCCACTGCGCCCGAGGCTATCGCCGCCTTCGGTGGAGTCGGTGCCGGTTGGCCCGCGCGGTCGTACGATCGTGTCGTGAACCCGTCGACCCCGCTCACCCGACTCACGTGGGTCAGCGGCTCGTTCCACGCGCGGGTGCTCGCGGCACGGCTGGCGTCGGAGGGGATCGAGGCGCGACTCTCGGGCTCGGTCGACGGCTTCTACGGCGTCACCGTGGGCGATCTCGCGCGGATCGACGTGTACGTGCCCGACGACCAGATCGAGGACGCTCGCTACGTGCTGCTGGCCGACGACGTCGACGCGGCGCTCACCGCGCCGACCGAGTGGTGGGACGCGGGCACCAGGGTGCGCCACCGGACCCGTTGGCCCTGGGTGGTCGCCGCGCTCGTGCTGCTCACCGCGGTGCTCGCACCGCTCGCCGGGCTGGTCAGGAGCTGGTAGCGGCGAGGATCGCGTCGAGCGGGTCGCCAGTGATGCGCCGGAACGCGCGTCGGGGGCGATCGCGCACCAGCATCGCGACCTCGAGCTGGTCACCGGTGAGTGGCTGGTCGGTGTCGCTGAGCACCGCGGCCCCGAGGCGGATCGCCTCGCCCGAGTCGATGCTGGTCGAGAAGCGCGTCTTCAGCTGCTCCGACACGTGCTCGGCCTGACCGCCGAGCACGGTGCACCCTTCCTCGTCCATGACCGTGCCGTCGTAGGTGATGTGGTACAGCTCGTCGGTCTCGACGCTCGTGCCGACCTCGGCGACGAGGATCTCCACCTCGTAGGGCTTCATCTCGTGCGTGAACACCTGCCCGAGCGTCTGGCCGTAGGCGTTCGCGAGCGCGCGGGCGTTCACGTCTTCGCGGGAGAACGAGTAGCCCTTGAGGTCGGCCTGGCGCACGCCGGCGACGCGGAGCATCTCGAACTCGTTGTACTTGCCCGCACCGGCGAACGCGATGCGGTCGTAGATCTCGCTGATCTTGAAGAGCGTGCGGAACTGGTTCTCCGCGGCGATCACGATCCCGTCGGTGACGCTGAACGCGACGAGGCTGCGGCCGCGGGCGATGCCCTTCCGCGCGTAGTCGGCGCGGTCCTTCATCATCTGCTCGGGCGGCACGTAGAACGGCATGCTCATCGCTAGAGCCCTTCGCCTTCTTCGCGACCGCCGAGCAGCGCGTCGGCGCGCTCGCCGATGTGGTCGTCGTCGACGGCCTCGTAGCCGTCGGCCGAGATGACCGCGACGAGCGGGTAGATGCGCCGGATGAGGTCGGGCCCGCCGGTGGCGGAGTCCTCGTCGGCGGCGGCGAACAGCGCGCGCAGTGCGAGGTCGACGACGTCGTCGCGGCTCATGTCCTCGCTCCAGAACGCCTTGATCCAGTTGCGGGCGTGCACACCGCCCGAGCCGTTGGTCTGGAAGTCGGCTTCCTCGTACTTGCCGCCGGTGGCGTCGTAGCTGAACACCCGGCCGCGACCGCGGCGGGGGTCGAAGCCGGCGAAGAGGGGCACCACCACGAAGCCGGCCATCGCCGCTTGCAGGTTGGCCCGCACGAGCTGACCGAGCTGGTTGGCCTTGCCTTCGAGGCTGAGCAGCTCGCCCTCGATCTTCTCGTAGTGCTCGAGCTGCACCTGGAAGAGCTTCACCATCTCCATGGCCGGCCCCGCCGCGCCGGCGATGGCCACGCCGGAGTAGTCGTCGGCGGGGAAGACCTTGTCCATGCGCCGGTTGGCGATCGTGTAGCCGGCAGTGGCCCGGCGGTCGCCCGCCATCACGACGCCCTCGTCGAAGCGGATCGCCAGCACCGTGGTGCCGTGGGTGACGTCGAACCCGCCGGGCGCGCCGGGGCCGTCGGCGTTGCGTGACGCGCCCGGGAGGTCGTGGGGGGCGACCTGGCGGAGCAGGTCGACGAACGATGAGCCGGGGTCGCGGCCGGGCGCGAAGGTCAGGGCCGCAAAGGGGGAACGGGGCGAGTCGTACATCGCGGGCGAGCCTATACGGACGCCCCCCGCAACTCCCCCGCCCTCGTCACCGCCAACTCGCGGAGCTCGACGATCGCGCCGTCGCGCGCTTCGAGGTAGGTCGCTGCG
>DASUMF010000120.1:0-4579 GCA_036277835.1 Acidimicrobiia bacterium | reverse complement strand
TACTCACGCCCGGCGATGTCGAGCGTGTGCGTTCGGACGCCGCACGACGTGCTCGTCGTACCCTGCGACGATGGCACCCGAGCCGTCGAGCGCTGCCCTTCGCTTCGTCGCAGAAGATGAGTTGGTGGGCTACGCCGAGGGATCCGATCGTCTCGTACGTGCACTGCGCGCGTCGGGGGTGGGCGTCGAGTACCGAGGCTTGCACCTCGGCGACGAGGCGCAGCCGAGCGCGCTGCGTCGCCACAGCCGCGATCCGCTTCCGGCGGAGCACGCCGCGCCCGGCGCGCCGACGATCGCTCGGATGGTGCCGCCCCGTCTGCCGCAGGTCCGCGAGGCGATCGGCGACGGCACGTTGCTCTGGCAGACCGTGTGGGAGACCGACCGGCTCCCGCAGCACTGGGTGCCGTTGCTCGACGACGTCGACCGGGTGATCGTCCCGACGGAGTGGAACCGCGCCGTGTTCGAGGCGAGTGGCGTCACGGCGCCCGTCGTCGTGGTGCCGCACGTGGCGTGCCATCCGGTCCCCGGTGACGGCGGGCTGCCGCTCGGCCTGCCCGCCGACGTCGTCGTCTTCTACACGATCGGCCGCTGGTGCCTGCGCAAGCAACCTGCCGCCGACCTCCGTGCCTTCCTCGAGGCCTTCACGGCCGACGACCCGGTGGCGCTCGTCATCAAGACGGTGCCGTTCACCACCTTCTCCGAGTGTGGCGAGTGGGCGCGCGACTCACCGCTGCTGGGTACGACCATGCTCGAGGTCGCGCACATCCTCCGCTCCTACGCGCGGCCGCCGCTCGTGCTGCTGGAGAGCGCCGACTGGACGGCTGACCGCATCGCTGGGCTCCACACCCGCGGTGACTGCTTCATCTCGCTGTCACACGGCGAGGGCTGGCACATCGGCGCGTTCGACGCGGCTGCGTACGGGAACCCGGTCGTGATGACCGGCTGGGGCGGACAGCTCGCCTACCTCGACCCCGCTGCCTCGTTCCTCGTCGACTACGTGCTCGAACCCGCTCGGCACGTCGACAACCTCTCCTACTCATCGGACCAGCACTGGGCGACGCCCAGCATCGATCACGCCGCCGCGCTCCTGCGCGAAGTCGCTGCCGACGTCGGCGCTGCTCGTGAACGCGCCGCACCGCAGCGCGCGAGGGTGCTGCACGAGTACGCGCCGCCACGCGTCGTCGCGACACTCGCCGAAGCAGTGCCCGAGCTCGCGCTGGTCGACTGACGCGGTCAGCGAGTATCCATGGTCGCGGCGAGCTCGCGCAGGAGGTCGTCGGGCGCGCGCACCACCTTCTCCCAGGTCGCGAGCACGAGGCGGTAACCGTGACGACCAGGGACGCTCCACTTCTCGTTGTCGTGTTCGTAGTCGGTGGCGTCGTCGTGCCAACGGCGACCGTTCGTCTCGAGGATCGTCTTCCTGAGGGGAAACGCGAAGTCGAAGCGGTACGTGCGTCCTGCCCACTCGAGTGGGAATTCGCGTACGAAGTCGGTGATGCCGCTCGCGACCAGCAACCGACGGGTGTGCACCTCCAAGGTCGAACGCGCAGGATGCTGGGGATCGAGCTCGCGCAGCAGCCGACGCATGGTCACCAGGCCTGGCCGACCCCGTCGGCCGACCCGTTCCAGGTACGCAGACATCGCCGGCACCGACGTCAGCCGACGTCGCCGCGCGTCCTCGCACGCGATCTCGAAGTTCTCGTCGTCGAGCACCTGGGCGAGGCGGAGCAGCGTCGCTTCGACGCCCGTCACCCGCAAACCCCGAAACGTACGCACCATCAATGCAGACGAATCGCCGTGGTACACGGTCACTCCCTGCGTGCGACCGCGCACGTCGTGCGGTAGGACGATCTCCGGCAACGAGGCCCGCACGCCCTCCAGCTCGTAGAGCTCTCCTGCCGATCGACCGGCGGCCGCGGCACGGTCACCAGCCCACAGCAGGGCGGCCCGGAGCCGTTGGGCCCTCGAGGGCGAGACCGCCGTCATGCGGTACGTGCTCGGGTAGATCCGCTCGATGACGCCCTCGTGCGAGAGGCGCGCCAACTGGTTCGGAGTGACGCCGAGCACGGAGGCACGTTCCGAGCGGAACACGCCGAGTGACGGCGCACTGAGCCTCGACAGTGTCGTCACGGCCGCTTCTTTTGGCATCCCGTACTCCTCACGCGTAGTGGCGGCCAGAAAGTGGCCGATTCGAGAGGGAAGTGCCGGGAGAAGCGTGACGAGAACGAGGAGTGGTACGCCCCGCGGGACTCGAACCCGCAACCTAGTGATTAAGAGTCACTTGCTCTAACCAGTTGAGCTAGGGGCGCGGAGGGATCCTACCGGAGTCGTTCACGAGTTCTCGGTGCGAACCGCGGAGCACCTAGCGTGACACTGACAGGCGGAGCCGAACGCCGAACCGAACGCTGAAGGCTCCCTGCTGCCGAGTGCTCGAACCGGAGGTCCCTCGTGGACGTGCTCGTGACGGGTTCGCACGGATTCATCGCCAGCGCGCTCATCCCGCGGTTGCGTGCGCACGGGCACCGCGTCGTCCGCCTGGTGCGGCGCGACGCAGCTGGTCCCGACGAGGTGCGCTGGGATCCCGATGCGGACGAGATCGACACCGGCGGACTGGTCGGGATCGACGCAGTGGTGCACCTCGCCGGCGCGGGCATCGGCGACAAGAAGTGGACGCCTGCGCGCAAGGCGCTGATCCTCGAGAGCCGCACGAGGGGCACCGGCCTGCTCGCCCGCACGCTCGCCGGCCTGGCCCATCCGCCGCCGGTGCTGATCTCGGGCTCGGCCGTCGGGTATTACGGCAACCGGGGTGACGAGCTCCTCACCGAGGAGTCGGCGCCCGGGGCCGACTTCACCGCCGAGGTCTGCCAGGCATGGGAGGCCGCCACCGCACCGGCGGCCGAGGCGGGGATCCGGGTGGTGACCGTGCGGACCGGGATCGTGCTCTCCCCCGACGGGGGAGTGCTCAAGCGGTTGCTGCTCCCGTTCAAGCTCGGCCTCGGCGGGCGGGTCGCCTCGGGCAAGCAGTACATGAGCTGGATCACGATCGACGACGAGGTCGGTGCGATCGTGCACCTGCTCACCGCCGACGACGTGCACGGTCCCGTGAACCTCACCGCGCCCAACCCGGCCACCAACGCCGAGCTCACCGACGCGCTCGGTCGGGCGTTGCACCGGCCAACCGTCCTCCCGACACCTCTCGCACCGCTGAAGGTGCTCTACGGGTCGGAGCTCGTGCAGTCGTTGCTGGTCGACGGGCAACGCGTGTCGTCGGCGAAGCTCGTCGCGAGCGGGTACGCGTTCGCGCACCCGGAGCTCGACGACGCGCTCGCTGCCGTGCTGCGCGCACCGGCGTCGGCATGACGCGCGTCGGCGCGTGCGCGTGCTCCGTCGACACGACGGAACGTTGGGGTGACCGAGGGGATTCGAACCCCCGACCTCCGGGACCACAACCCGGCGCTCTCACCAACTGAGCTACGATCACCACGCCTCGGCGCACCGCCCTGCGCCCAGCAGGCCTGCATGCTACCGGGCAGGCGAGTGCGCACTCTCAGCCGTTGCGGCAAGCGGTTCGTGCGCCCGGGAGGACTCGAACCTCCGGCCGGCGGATTAGAAGTCCGCTGCTCTGTCCAGCTGAGCTACGGGCGCGGGGCCACGGGTCGTCGTACGACGCTCCGTGGCTGGCCGAAGGTTAGAGCAGCACGCGTGCGGTCTCCGGCTACCCCCTCGTACAGTGCGCGCGGTGGACGAGCTCGCGATCCCGGGCTTGAGGTTCCCCGAGGGCCCGCGCTGGCGCGACGGCACGTGGTGGTTGTCTGACCAACTCGGTGACCGCATCCTGCGCGTGAACGAAGCGGGCGATCACACCGTGGTGCATGAGGTCGCGAAGCCGTCCGGGCTCGGCTTCGCACCCGACGGCGCGCTGCTCGCCGTGACGATGGACCACCGCAACATGATCCGGATCGACGCCGACGGCGCGCGCGAGGTCGCGGACCTGCGCGACGTCGCCGGTCACCTCAACGACATGTGCGTCGGACCCGACGGGCGCGCGTCCCGCGACGCATACGGCGACCACTTCGACACGCACACGCACTCGTTGCAGCTCGTCGTCCCCGGCGAACCGGTCCGCCAGGTGGCCGACCGCATCAAGTATCCGAACGGCATCGCGCTCACCCCCGACGGCTCGACGCTCCTCGTGTCGGAGACGTTCGCACGCTGCATCACCGCCTTTGCCGTCGACCCGGCCGACGGCTCGCTCGTCAGCCGGCGGGTGTGGGCCGAGCTCCCCGAGGACACCAACCCCGACGGCCTTTGTCTCGACGCCGCGGGCGACGTGTGGGTGGCTTCGTACCTCTCGGGCGAGTTCTTCCACGTCCGGGAGGGCGGGGAGGTGCTCGAGCGGTTCAGCTTCCCGGGCCGCTGGGCGTTGTCGTGCTCGCTGGGCGGCGACAACGGCCGCACCCTGCTCCTCTGCACGGCCGAGACCAGCCAGGACGACTACTTCGCCGGGCGCGCCATCGGCCACCTCGACCTGCGACGGGTCGACGTCCCTGGCGTCGGGTGCCCGTGACGGCGAGTCGTA
>DASUMF010000119.1:0-3935 GCA_036277835.1 Acidimicrobiia bacterium | reverse complement strand
CACGATGGTGCTCGACGGACCGCCCAACTACTGGCAGTCGTCGCTCGCGTACGCGCATTCGCAGGCGGCCGGGTTCAAGCAGGCGTTCGACGCGTTCCTCGACTGGTGCGAGCAGGATCCGTCGTGCGCGTTGCGTGACGTGGGCCCACCGCGCGAAGCGTTCGAGGCGCTCCGCGTGTCGTTGCAGGCCACGCCGATCACCGGCACCTACACGCTCGACGACGTGACACGTTCGGGCACGGTCACCGAGTCCACGATGGCGAACGCGGTGATCGGCTCGATGTACGACAAGCGCTGGTGGCCCACCCTCGCCCGTGCGCTCACATCCGCGGCGCGCGACGGCGACGGCTCGGAGCTGCTCGAGCGAGCCGACGACTTCCTCGGCCGTCATCCCGACGGCACGTGGGACCCGCTCTACGAGTCGTTTCTCGCCATCACCTGCGTCGACCGCCCCGAGCGCAACCCGCGGACCGTCAGCAGCGAGCTCGCCGACATTGCCCGCTTCCAGAGCGAACTACCGCCGTGGGGCGGCAACTGGGCCACGTCGGGTTGTGCCGGGATGCCGAAGCCGGCGAAGGGCGACAAGCTCGGTGACGTGCGCGTGACCGGGACGCCGCCGGTGCTGGTGGTGGCCACCACCGGCGATCCCGCGACGCCGTACTCAGGCGTGAGCGGCGTGACGGCACGGATCGCGGGGGCGGGCCTGCTCACCTTCGAGAGCACCGACCACACCGCGTTCGGCACGGGGCGCAGCGACTGCGTCGACGCCGCCGTCACCACCTACCTGGTCGACGCCGCGCTCCCCCCGCCCGACACCCACTGCACCTGACACCCACCCCACCGAAATTGCGTCACTCGTGCCTGCATAGCGGTGCCTGGCGACGCAATTTCGTGGAGGGTCAGGACGTGGTTGCTTCAAAGGTGCCCGTCGTGTCGACCGGGATGCGGGCGCGCACGACGAGCAGCTCGCCGACGACGCGGCCGCGATCCCACTCCAGGTCGTAGCCGACCGGCACGCGGTCGCCGACGTCGGCGACGCGGGCCTCGGCGACGGAGTCGAACCGGAGGCCGAACGCTTCGAGCCCGAAGCTCCAGTGCTCGTCGGCTTCGTGCACGACCTCCGCCCAGAGCCCGTCGGCGCGCACCTCCAGGAGCGAGCTGCGCGGTGGTGGGACGTCGGCGTCGCGCACCGCGATCACACCGTGCTCGGGACCGAGCTCGAGGATGGCGTCGTACGACGCCCGGCCCGCGTCGCGGTCGAGGCAGAGCACGACCTCACCACCGAGCCCCGGCTCACCGAACGTGAGCGCGTAGCGCTCGGGCATCAGCTCCCGACGAGACCGAGCCCGCGCACGTCGTCGCGCTCGTCGAGCAGCTCCTGGGTGGTGATGGCGATCTTCGCCTTCGCGAACTCGTCGTGCTCGATGCCCTCGACGACTGAGGTGCTCGCGCCGTCGCTGCGCACCGGGAAGCCGAACTGCAGCCCTTCGGGCACGCCGTACTCGCCGTTGCTGCACACCGCGAGCGAGTGCCAGTCGTCGGCGCCGGTCGCGAACACGACGCTGTTCACGGAATCGATCGCGGCGTGCGCGGCCGACGCGGCCGACGACGCGCCGCGCTTCTCGATCACCGCCGCGCCCCGCTTCTGGACCGTCTCGAGGAACGTGGTCTGGAGCCACTCCTCGTCGGTGATCACCTCGGGCACCGGCGTGCCGCCGATGCGCGCATGGGCGAAGTCGGGGAACTGGGTGGCGGAGTGGTTCCCCCAGATGGCCATGTTCGTGACCTCGCCGTGGTGCACGCCGGCCTTCTTGGCCAACTGGGTCTTGGCGCGGTTCTCGTCGAGGCGCGTCATCGCGAACCAACGGTCCGCCGGCACGTCGGGTGCATTGGACCGGGCGATGAGGCAGTTGGTGTTGCAGGGGTTCCCGACGACGAGCACGCGCACGTCGCTCGCGGCGTGGTCGTTGATCGCGTTGCCCTGGGGCTTGAAGATCCCGCCGTTCACCGACAGCAGGTCGCCGCGCTCCATCCCCGCCTTCCGCGGGATCGAGCCGACGAGCAACGCCCACGACGTGCCGTCGAACGCGGTCTTCAGATCGGACGTGGCCTCGATGCCCGCGAGGAGCGGGTGCGCGCCGTCTTCGAGCTCCATCACCACGCCCTCGAGCGCGGCCATGGCGGGCTCGATCTCGAGCAGACGGAGCACCACCGGCTGCTCGGGCCCGAGCAGCTGCCCGCTCGCGATGCGGTGCACGAGCGCGTAGCCGATCTGGCCGGCCGCGCCGGTGACGGTGACGTGGAGCGGAGTGTTGGGCATGACCGGAAATTACCCGGCAGGTCGGACGGCCGCCGAAGCGAACCCGAGCAGCACCTCACGTGCGTCGGTGAGCTCCGCGATGCGCTCCGCCGCGCCCGCGTTCACCGCGCCGTGGTCGGGATGCGCGAGCCGCACGAGACGACGGAAGCGGCGCTGCACGTCGTCGCGCTGCACCTCCGACCCGGGCTTCACGCCGAGCACCTCCATCGCCCACCGCCGGTCGGCCGGGATCCCCTGCCAGTCGTCGGCGGTGCCACGCGCCCGCACGCCCGGCGCCGGCGGGCGAACGCCGGGGATGCCGTCGAGACGGCGCAGCACGTCGAGACCTTCTGGGAGGTGACCGGGACGGGCAACCGCGGCTTGCAGCGATCGGAAGGCGATCGAACGGGCCGACGGCGGGAGTGCGGCTGCGCCCATGACCGCGCCGACCACCTGCGACGCGGGCGGACCGTGGAGGTCGAGCTCGAGACGCGGCCGAGTGGAGCCACGCTCCACGTCGGCGGCAAGGATGCGATGACGCGACAGGTCGAGGCCGTGCGTGTCGGTCTGGAGCCGGTACCGGAGCGCGATGCGGGGCACGGTGAAGCCGTTGCGCGCGTCGTCGAGGAAGCGACCGAGGGCGTCGTACTGCTCCTCGTCGAGCCCCGTCATGCACTCCGCGACCACCGCCGAGAGGAGGACCGCACCGAACGCTGCACCGCTCGTGGGGAGGTAGGTGTCGCCGAGCGCGACGCGTCGGGTCGGTTGATGCCGGCGCGTGTGACGGATGTTCAGCTCGGCGAGGACCGCGCTCACACGACCTCCTGTTCCTCGTTCTGGCGTCCCAGGACCACCCATAGGGTCGTTCGGAGACGCCAGAACGAACGGATGACTCCTACAGCCCGTCGACGATGGCGTTGAACGTGGCGCTCGGGCGCATGGCGGCGGTGACGAGCGCGTCGTCGGGGAAGTAGTAGCCGCCGATGTCGACGGGTGCGCCCTGCACCTCGTTGAGCTCGCGGACGATCTGCTCCTCGTTGGCGGCGAGGGCCTCCGCGATGGGGGCGAACTTGGCCGCGAGAGCGGCGTCGTCGCTCTGGTTCGCCAGCTCCTGGGCCCAGTAGAGGGCGAGGTAGAAGTGACTGCCCCGGTTGTCGAGCTCGTTCACCTTCCGCGACGGTGACCGGTTCTCGTCGAGCACCGAGCCGGTGGCGCGGTCGAGCGTGTCGGCGAGCAGCTGCGCGGTCGCGTTGTCGGTGGCCTGCGCGAGGAACTCGAGCGACGCAGCGAGTGCGAGGAATTCGCCGAGCGAGTCCCACCGCAGGTGGTTCTCCTTCACGAACTGCTGGACGTGCTTCGGCGCCGACCCGCCCGCACCCGTCTCGAAGAGCCCGCCACCGTTCATGAGCGGCACGATCGACAGCATCTTGGCGCTGGTGCCGAGCTCCATGATCGGGAACAGGTCGGTGAGGTAGTCGCGCAGCACGTTGCCGGTGACGGAGATCGTGTCCTCGCCGCGACGGATCCGCTCCAGTGAGAACCTGCACGCGTCGGCAGGCGCCATGATCTCGATCGTCAATCCCGACGTGTCGTGCTCGGGCAGGTACTGGCGCACCTTGGCGATGATCTGCGCGTC
>DASUMF010000118.1:0-7827 GCA_036277835.1 Acidimicrobiia bacterium | reverse complement strand
GATGGACGGTCGGCTCAGACGGCATCCGGGCCAAGGACGGCGTGAAGCTTTCGTTCACCGTGGGAACGACGCCCGGCAACCAGGCCCGTGAGCTCGCCGAGCAGATCATCCAGGAACAGATGAAGAAGATCGGCGTCAAGTTCACGATCAAGAACTCGTCGGACATCCTCTGGAAGAAGATGACCGGCTTCGACTTCCAGTCGATCATCTTCGCCTGGGTCGGCTCGCCCGACCCGTACGGCAACAACTCGATCTGGCTCTCGACGTCGATCCCGCAGGCGTGCCCGCCGAAGCAGGCGAAGGAAGGCAGTTGCGACTCGTCGGGCCAGAACTACACCCGCACGAACGTGCCCGCGGTCGACCAGCTCCTCACCGAGGCCGATCGCACGGTCGATCCCGCGACGCGCAGCGCGCTGCTCAACGAGGCCGACCGGCAGCTGGCGGTGAACGCGGTCACGGTCATCCCGCTGTTCCAGAAGCCGACACAGCTCGGCTACAGCAGCACGGTGAGCGGCGTGCGCGACAACCCCACCGTCGACGGGTTCACCTGGAACATCGAGGACTGGACCCGGAGCTGAGGCCGCGTTCCGCCGGCTGAGTTGGCGGAACGCAAGCGGGAACCGCGCCGCCGAGTGCCGCGGCTGGGCACGGCGCGTCGATGAGAATCATCCGGTGCGAGGCTTCGTCGCGCGTCGACTCCTGGTGGCGATCCCCGTCGTGCTCGTGGCGACGTTCGTCGTGTTCCTGCTGGTCAGCGCCACGGGCGACCCGCTCGCCGACATCCGCACGCAACCGGCAACGGATCCCCAGACGGTCCGTCTGCTCGAGGAGCAGTACCACCTGAACGACCCGGTCGTGGAGCGCTACGTGCACTGGCTCGGCGACTTCGTGCAGGGCGACTGGGGCACGTCGTTCTCCACCGATCGACCCGTGACCGACATGATCGGCGAGGCCGCGTGGAACTCGTTCCTCCTCGTCGGCACCACGGTGGTGCTGTCGGTGTTCGTCGCGCTGCTCGTCGGGATCGTGAGCGCGGTGCGGCAGCGCAGCGCGTTCGACTACGCCGCCACCGGGTTCTCGTACTTCGGGTTCTCGATGCCCGACTTCTTCTTCGCCCTCCTGCTGCAGCTCGTGCTCGTGGTGTGGTTGCGCGAGCAGTTCGACGTGCAGCTGTTCTACGTGCAGGGCAAGTACACGGTCGGCGAAGAGGGCAACCTCGTGAACCTGGTGCAGCACATGGTGCTGCCGGTCGCGACCTTGATGCTCACCACGGTCGCGGCGTGGAGCCGCTACCAGCGCGACAGCATGCTCGACGTCCTGCGCTCCGACTACATCCGAACCGCGCGCGCGAAGGGCGTACCGCGATCGCGCATCGTGCGTCACCATGCGCTGCGCAACGCGTTGATCCCGTTCGTGACGGTCGTCGCGATCGACACCGGCGTGTTGCTGGGTGGCGTGGTGGTGGTCGAGCGGATCTTCTCGTGGCCGGGCCTCGGGCTCGTCTTCTTCACCGCGCTCGAGCGCTCCGACTATCCCGTGGTGCTTGCGTGGACCGCGCTCGCGACGGTGTTCGTGGTGTTGTGCAACCTCGTGGCCGACGTGATCTACGGGTTGCTCGACCCGCGCATCCGCGTCAGCCGACGGTCGGCTGGCCCGTCCGCCGTCGCGCCCACGCCCGCCGCGTCGCCTCCGGAGGTGGCTGCCTCGTGAGCATGCGCGTCGGCGACGAGTCGGCCCGCACCCGTGCGGAGTCGATCGACCCGCTGCTCGTCTCCAACGAGGTCGCCACCCCCGAGGGCCGCAGCGAGTGGCGGCGCGCCGGGCGCCGGTTCCGCCGCCATGTGCCCGCGATGCTCGGCGTCGCGGTGCTGGTGCTGATGGCGTTCGCCTGCTTCGTGCTGGTCCGGTTCGTGCCGAGCCCGACGAAGCTGCACCTGGCCCACTCGTACGAGCACCCGTCGTCGTCGCACTGGTTCGGCACCGACGAGCTCGGTCGCGACTCGTTCTCACGGGTGCTGCACGGAGGCCAGATCTCGCTGCGCATCGCGCTCGGTGTCGCGCTGCTCTCGACCGTCGTGGGCGTGGTGATCGGGTCGATGGCCGGCTTCTACGGCGGCTGGCTCGACGGGCTCCTCATGCGCTTCACCGACTTGTGGATCGCGTTGCCCGCGTTGCCGATCCTCGCGCTGGCGGTGTCGATCGGCACCGTCGATCTCGGCGTGTTCGGCGGGATCGACCTCGGCGGCCCACTCGGGATGACGCTGCTGCTCTCGCTGTTGCTGTGGGGCTCGATCGCCCGCGTGGTGCGGGGCGCGACGCTCTCCCTGCGGGAGCGGGAGTTCGTCGACGCCTCGCGCGCGATGGGGGCGTCGAACGCGCGCATCATCACCCGCCACGTGTTGCCGAACTGTCTCGGGCCGATCGTGGTGAACGCCACCCTCGTGGTCGCGGAGGCGATCCTGGTGGAGACGACCTTGTCGTTCCTCGGCTTCGGCATCCAGCCGCCGACGCCGAGTTGGGGCAACCTGCTGTCGGATGCGATCGGCACGTTCGAGGACTACTGGTGGCTCACGGTGTTCCCCGGGTTGGCGATCTTCGTCACGGTGCTGGCGATCAACTTCGTCGGTGACGGCCTGCGCGACGCCATCGATCCCCGCCGTCCGGTCCGGATATGAGCTTGCTCGAGGTGAGCGGTCTGGCGGTCGCGTTCGACACCGAGGCTGGCGCGCGGCGCGCGGTCGACGACGTGACCTTCTCCGTCGACGGTGGCGAACGGGTCGCGCTCGTGGGGGAGTCGGGCTCGGGCAAGACGGTCACCGGCCTCGCCCTCCTCGGCTTGATCGACCCGCCTGGGCGCGTGGTCGACGGCTCGATCCGCTTCGACGACCGCGAGCTCGACGGCCTGAGTGAACGCGACTACCGCACCATCCGTGGCCGCGAGATCGCGATGGTGTTCCAGGATCCGATGACCGCGCTGAACCCGTCGATCCGGATCGGCGACCAGGTTGCCGAATCGGTGCTCGTGCACGACCGCGCCGCAACGCGCGCGACTGCAGCCACCCGCGCGCGCGACCTGCTCGCGCTCGTCGGCGTCAGCACCGGCGGCGCTCGTGAGCGTGACTACCCGCACCAGCTCTCGGGTGGGATGCGACAACGGGTGGTGTTGGCGATGGCGCTGGCCAACGAGCCGCGGTTGCTGGTGGCCGACGAGCCGACCACCGCGCTCGACGTGACCACGCAGGCGCAGATCCTCGAGCTCCTCGACCATCTCCGCTCCGAGCTGGGGCTCGCGCTCCTCTTCGTCACGCACGATCTCGGTGTGGCCGCAGCCGTCGCCGATCGCGTGGTCGTGATGTACGCCGGGCGGGTGGTGGAGTCTGCGGCAGCGACCGAGCTGTTCTCGGCGCCCCGCCATCCGTACACGCGCGGCCTGATCGAGTCGTCGCCGCGGTTCGGCACCGAGCGCGGCTCGCTCCCGGCGATTCCCGGCCAACCGCCGGGCTTGTCGGACGTGCCGGCCGGCTGCGCGTTCCATCCGCGGTGTGGCTTCGCCGAGCCACGCTGTGCCGAGGCGGTCCCACCGCTTGAGTCAGTGGCCGATGGTCACGAAGTCGCGTGCGTCCGGGTGCACGAGCTCCCTGCACCGGTGCGGAGATGAGCCCGGTCGACGTCGCCCCGAACGAGTCGCTCCTGGTCGTCGAGGGCTTGCGCAAGCAGTTCGGCACACGGGCGGGCGGCGTGGTGCAAGCGGTCGACGGCGTGAGCTTCACGGTCGGGCGCGGCGAGACGCTCGGGCTGGTGGGGCAGTCGGGGAGCGGGAAGTCGACCGTGGCGCGGCTGGTGTTGCGGTTGCTCGACGCCGACGCAGGCGCGATCAGGTTCGACGGGCTGGACCTCGGCCGCATGCGACGTCGATCACTCCGGCGCGTGCGGCGTCGGCTGCAGATCGTGTTCCAGGATCCTGCGTCGTCGTTGGATCCCCGCATGTCGGTGCGGGCGGTCGTTGCCGAGCCGCTGCGGATCGCGCGCGCTCATGGCGTCGACGACCGAGTGCGGGAGCTCCTCGGCATGGTCGGGCTCGGTGACGAACACGGCGCGCGGTACGCGCACGAGCTCTCCGGCGGTCAACGGCAGCGGGTGGCGATCGCGCGTGCGCTGGCGCTCGAGCCGGAGCTGGTGGTGCTCGACGAACCGGTGAGCGCGCTCGACAGCTCGATCCAGGCGCAGATCCTGAATTTGCTGAGCGAGCTGCAGGCGCGTCTCGGGCTCTCGTACCTCTTCATCGGCCACGACCTGGCCGTCGTGCGCCACGTGGCCGACCGCATCGCGGTGATGCACGAGGGCCGCATCGTGGAGACCGCCCCGACTGACACGCTGTTCGAACGTCCCGAGCACCCCTACACCCAGGCCCTGCTCGCCGCCGCCGCGGGCACCACGCCCGGCACCACTCCAGGTTTTGGCGTCGCTCACGCGTAGATATGACGCGCTGGCGACGCCAAAGCGTGAGGGGCAGGGTCAGGGAGAGGGCGCGGGCGACGGATCGGGGCGGGGTCCCTTCGCCTTGGGGGCGAGCGTGTCGGCGAACTTGGTGAGGATGGGGCCGGCGATCGCGGTGAGGAGCACGAACGTGGCCGCGAGGGGCACGAGATCCTCCTCCAGCCCCGTGCCCAGCGCGAGCCCGGCGATCACGATCGAGAACTCACCGCGTGCGATGAGCGCGGTGCCGGCGCGCATGCGGCCTCGATTGGCGATGCCCACCCGCTTCGTGGCCCACCAACCGGTCGCGATCTTCGTGAGGCTCGCCACCACCAGCAGCGCGACAGCGATCGGCAGCACATCGGGGATCTGCGCGGGGTCGATGCGGAAGCCGAACAGGATGAAGAACAACGCCGCGAACAGGTCGCGGAGCGGGTTCACCAGGTTGGCGACACGGTGGCCGACGGGCCCGGAGATCGCGATGCCCACGAGGAACGCGCCGACTGCGGCCGACACGTCGAGCTGCTGGGTGATGCCGGCGACGAGCAACGTGAGTCCGATCACGCCGAGCAGCAACGCTTCGTCGGACCGCGCGTCGAGCAGGCGCGTGATGTGGTCGCCGAACCGCAACGCCAACACGAGCACGGTGCCGGCGATCGCGAGTGCCGCGCCGACCGACAGGATCCCGGCCGCGATCGATGCGCCGGCGAGCATCACCACCGTGATCGGCAGGTAGACGGCCATCACGAGGTCTTCGATGACCAGCAACGTCAGCAGCGTGGGTGTTTCGCGGTTCCCGAGACGGCCGAGGTCGGTGAGCACCTTTGCGATCACGCCCGACGACGAGATGTAGGTGACGCCGCCGAGCACCACCGCGGCTTCCACGCCCCAGCCGAGCAGCAGCGCGCACACGACTCCCGGCGTGGCGTTGAGCGTGAGGTCGACGATGCCGCCCAGCCATCCGGTGCGCGCGCCTTCGGCGAGCTCCTGCGCGGAGTACTCGAGGCCGAGGGTGAGCAGCAGCAGCACCACGCCGATCTCGGCGGCGAGCTCGATGAAGTTCTCCGACAGCTTCGGGCCGGTGAGGCCGCCGTCACCGAACACGACGCCGGCCACGAGGTAGGCGGGGATCGGGCTGATGCCCATGCGATCGGACAGCCGCGCGAGCACTGCGAGACCGAGGATGATCGCGCCGAGCTCGACGAACGCGACCGCGACGTCTTGCGACGCCGCTGCGAACACCGGTTGCATCAGCGCCCCGAGAGACGCGCGTTCAGAGCCTTGAGACCCTCGGGTGTGCCGATGGCGACGACCTGCGCGCCGGGGACGAGCACGTCTTCGGCTCCCGGCGCGGCCGTGACGCTGTCGCCGTCGAGCAGGGCCACGACCGACACCCCGGTCTCGGTGTGGATCGCGGCTTCGCGCAACGTGAGCCCGGCCCACGGCGACGTCGGCGACACGAGGATCCACTCGAGCGTCAGGCCCGCGACCTGCTGTTGCACCGCGGCGAGGTGCTCGGCCACGCGGGTGGCGCCCAGCAGCTCGGCGAGGGTGCGGGCGTCGTCGGGGCGCAGGGTGATGGTGGCGCGGCACTCGTCGGGATCGTCGGCGGAGTAGAGGAACACGTCGCGGCGCCCGGTGCGATGCACGAGCACGCCGACATGTTCGCCCGCCTCGGTGGTGAAGTCGTACCGGACGCCCATGCCGGGCAGTTGGGTCTCGGCGACGTCGGCCACGGCGCTTCCTTCCGTCGGGTCCGACGACGCTACCTGCGCGCCGTCGGCGTCGGTCGGGAGTTGCCTCGTTCCGTTCAGCTACCGAACTGGGCGCGGTAGCCGGCGAGGTAGGTGCGCAGGCCGCGCTCGCCGTTGTGCATCATGCGGCGGTGGTTGGCCTTGAACGCGGGACGGGCGATCGGCTCGAGCTTGCGCAGCAACGACTTGTTGACGACGACCTGCTCGTCGAACGTGGCCGACGTGCCCGTCGGGTGCACGGAGATCGTCCAACGAGAGAAGCCCTCGAGGTCGCCGGTCATGTTCGCTTCGAGCACTCGGGTCGCAGGATCACGCACCGCCTGCTTGGTGTTGAAACGCAGGACGTAGGGGAGCGCGGCACGACAGGTGAGCTCGAACACCTCCTCGCCCAGAGGGACGACGGTCTTCACCTCGGGCCACCAGAGCGGGTAGTCGGGGAGACGTTCGAGTGCCTTGTACACGTCGTCGGGCGGCGCGCTGAGCTGCCAGGTGCTCTGGAACGTGTACGAGGAGTCGCCCATCCGGTGATCCTCGCACGTCCGGCGCGAGCGTGTGTCTACTCGGCCCGCAGGACCCATGCGGGTCGAGTGCGCGCGGCGCTCCAGGCGGGTACGGCTGCCGCGAGGTTGCCGACCAGCACGGTGAGCACACCGACGGCGATCACGGCCGCCACCGGAATCACGACGCCCGCGCCGACGCCGACATTGGCGGCGAAGCCCGACCAGGTCCAGCGCCCGAGAGCGATGCCGAGCGGCACCGCGACGACGAGCGCGGTGGCCACGAGCGTCGTCGCTTGTGCTGCCACCGTGAGCGCGATCTGTCGGCGAGTGAACCCGATGGTCTTGAGCACGGCGAGGTCGCGCCGGCGAGATCGCACCGTCGTGACGAGGAGGTGGATCAGCATCGCGGCGCCGAGCAGCGCGAGCAGTCCTGCGAGCAGGAGCGGGGTCGCGCGGACCTTGCCGTACGTGAGGATTGCTCCCGGGCGTTGCGGACCGAGCGTGCTCGAGACGTCGCCGTAGCGGCGTTGCAAGGTCGACAGGTCGGCCCCGTGCGCGAGATCGACCAGGAAGAACGACGGTTCGGCTGTGGGATCGAGACGGCGGAGGCCCGCGGCGGTGAGCGCGGCACCACTGCCGAGACCGTCGGTGCCATTCAGCGCGAGCGATGGCAACGCGGTCTCGCCGACGACTCGCAAGCGCGTGACGTTGCCGTCGGCCCGAAACGCGTCGATGTCGTCTCCCACGTGCTTGTCGAGCTTCCGCATCGTCTCGGCGCCGAGGGCGATCTCCGTTGCACGTTGTGGCATCCGTCCCGCACTTGCGCGCGGCGACGCCTGGCCCCGAACGACGCGCAACCCGTAGCCGGTGAGAGGAGTGCCCGCGAGGGTCACGTTCCCGCGCGTCCCGATCGTGAGCCCCGACGCGTCATGGTCGCTGCGGAGCGCGGCGACCAGATCCGGCCCGGCGCCGGCGTCGGCGGTGTCGACGAGGACGTCCCAAGTCCACCCGTACCGCGCGGGAGTCTCGACCATGCGGTCGAGACTGGTCGCGAAAGTCAGTGCGGCGATCACGGTGGCCGCCGCGACGACGAGCCC
>DASUMF010000117.1:0-3862 GCA_036277835.1 Acidimicrobiia bacterium | reverse complement strand
GAGATCGAACACCTCGTCGCGACTTCGATCCTGCGGAGGGTGCCTACCGCCTCCCTCGCGGTCTCCAGGACGAGCTCGAGGCGCGCCTCGCCTGACGCGTCAGGGCTGGAGCGCCACGACGAGCTGGTCGAGCACGCGCTCGTGCGCCCGGTCGGTGAAGTGGTGGATCTCGCTCTCGATGTCGAGGCCCGCGTTGCGGTACACGTCGCGCACGAACACGAAGTCGTCGATCAGGTCCTCCTCGTCGAGGTACGGGTCGACGAGCATCTCGCCCTGCGGGGTCTGCAGGGCCATGTGCATCACCGACGCGAACTGGTGACGGTGGAGTGCGTCGCGCACCTCGGCGCGCACGTCGTCCGGCGGGTGCGGCAGGTGGTTCAGCGACAAGAGGTGGTTGCGCATGAGGCCGTCGCTCGCAAGGTCTGGCGGCGGGAGCTCCGCAACTGACGCCTTCGCGCGCGTGAAGGCATCGACGACCTCGCGCTCGTTCTCGTCGTCGGCGAACGGGTAGACGTCGACGCGGAAGCGATGGACAGGGTCGCTGAACACGGCGAAGTTGCGGCTGTAGTCGCGCCGGAACGTGTCCTCGTCGGCGTGGACCTCGACGATGAGCGTCCCCGCCGCGTCCCTGACCGTCCAGTGCGCCATCAGCGCATCGCCGGCGGCGGCCGCGAGACTCGCCAGGCGCTCCGGCGGCGACGTCCGCAGCATGAGCTTCCCCATGGTCAGATGGGTGAACGAGACCACCGCCGTCACGACGGGAGCGTACGCGCCATCGGTGGCGGTCCGCGCCGCCAGGTCATCATTGAGGGGTGACGGAAGTCCAGCGCGGCGAGGTGATCGGCCGTCGGGGTGAGCTGGCGGCGCTCGATCAGGCACGTCGCGACGCCGCCCGCGGGACGGGCCGGGTCGTGCTGGTGTCCGGCGAACCCGGGATCGGCAAGACGAGACTGGCCGAGGAAGCCGCGCGCCGCGCCGGCGACGAGGGCTTCGTGGTTGCGTGGGCGAGCTGTTGGGACGGCGACGGCGCGCCGGCACTGTGGCCGTGGCTCCAGGTGCTCGACGCACTGGGCGCCGCGACGACCGTCGGCGTCGACCCGGCGGGCGCGGACCGCGACGAGGGAGTTGCCGGAGCAGCCCGGTTCCCCGTGTACGCGGCCGTGCTGGAGGCGATCGAGGACGCGTGCTCGCGGCTCGGCCCCCTGCTGGTCGTCATCGACGATCTCCACTGGGCCGACGACGACAGTGCCGCACTGCTCGGGTTCGTCGCGCTGCGCCTCCGCAGCCTCCCCGCGATGATCGTGGCGACGTTCCGCCCGGACGAGATCGGGAGCCGTCAGGTCGCGGCCTTGACGCGCGTCGCGGAGGCGCTGGCGCTCGACGGCCTCTCCACCGGGGAAGTCGAGGACCTGATGGAAGCGGTCACCGGTCAGCGTCCGTCGACATCCGTGGCCACCGACCTGCGCGACCGTTGCGATGGCAACCCGCTCTTCGTGCGGGAGATGAGCCGCCTGCTGGCGGCGCGGCCCGAGGCGTCGCCCGACACGATCCCGGTGCCTGGCGGTGTTCGCGTGGTGCTCGAACGCCGGCTGGCGCGCGTCGCGCAGCCGACCGTCGACGTCCTTGAAGTGGTGTCGGTCCTGGGCACGGCAGCGTCGATCCCTCTGGTCGTCGACGTCGCGGGCGAGGATCCAGCAGTCGTTCTCGACCAGCTCGAGTCCGCCCAGCGCGCCGGCCTGGTCGAGGTCGTCGGTGACGAGGTGCGTTTCACGCATGCCCTGGTGCGCGATGTCGTCTACGAGGGCGTCGGCGGATCGCGTCGTGCCGAGCTCCATCGCGAAGCTGCAGCGGTGCTCGAGCGCGGCGGCCGCGACGACGACTGGGCCGCGGTTGCGCATCATTGGCAGCGATCGGGCGCCCACGACGAGCGCGCCGCGTCTGCGAGTCGCCGAGCGGCAGATCGAGCGAAGGCGCGGCGAGCGTTCGCCGACGCCGCGGGCCACTACGAGCGCGCGGCGGAGCTCTTCGCGTCGCTCGCGGCCGACGACCCGGGGATCGTCGACGCGCAGCTCGAGCAGGCCGACATGTTGTTTCGTGCCGGACGGCCCGACGCCGCGCGGGGTGTGTACTTCAAGGTCGCAGAAGGGGCCCGGGCGGGATCACACCCGGTGGAGCTGGCCCGCGCCGCCTTGGGCCTCGGGGCCGGACTCTCCGGGTTCGAGGTCTCGCTGAACGACGTCGAGCAGGTGGCGTTGCTCGAGGAGGCGCTCGCAGTGCTGCCCGCCGACGCGACGGCGATGCGAGCCGCGGTGATGGCCCGACTGGCGGTGGCGGGGTTCTTCGTGGAACGGATCGATCCACGCGCGCTGGCGACCGAGTCCGTGCGTCTCGCACGCGCCGCCGGCGACGTACGAACGGTCGGGTACGCGCTGAGCGCCTTGTGCGACTCGATCGCGGGCCCGGAGCACGCCGAGGAGCGCATGACCCACGCCGACGAGATCATCTCGATCGGCCGCGACGTGGACACGTCGATCGAGCTGCTCGGTCGGAGGCTGCGCATGCGCGGGTTGCTCGAGGTCGGCGACCTGCTCGCGTCGGACGTCGAAATCGGCGCGTACGCGCGCGTCGCCGGCCGACTTCGTCAGCCCCTGTACGACTTCTACGTCCCGTTGTGGCGCGGGATGCGCGCGCTGACCTACGGACGGCTCGGCGAGGTGGCGGCGTTCGTCGCGGAGACGACGTCGATCGGGGCGGCCGCCAGCTCGGTGAACTCGGAGTTCCTGAGCGCGACCCTCGACTCGTGGCGCGCGCTGTTCGCAGGTGAGCCGGCGCTCGAGATCCCACACGCCGAGGACTTCCTCGACATGATCGACCGTTCCGCCGGCCTTGCCGCGGGTTTGACGTGGAGCGCGTTCCACCGGGGGGAGCCCGAACGGGCACAGTGGTTCTACGAGCACGCGGCGGCCGACGAATTCACGAGCATCGGCGACGAGGCCGAGACGCTCGTCTCCTTGCTGACGTACGTCGAAGTGGCGCTCGCGTTCGGCGACCGACCGCGGCTGGCGGTGCTCTACGACCGGATGGCACCCCACGCCGATCGGTGCATCGTCGACGGCATCGGTGGCGCATGGCTCGGGTCGGTGCACATGCAACTGGCGCGCATCGCGCGCGCACTCGGCCGCGACGCCGCGCGCGACCACATCCGTGTCGCCATGGAGGTGCACGCGCGGGCGAACGCCCCGTTCTTCGAGCTGTTGGCCGGCACGATCGCGAGCGAGTGGGGCGTCGCGCGGTCGCCGACTTCCGTCGCCGGCACCGCCGACGAGCCGCAGTTCCGACGCAGCGGAGACGGGTGGCTGGTGGCCTGGTCCGGTGAACCACGAACCGTGGCGGACAGCAAGGGGATGCGCGACATCGCGGTGCTGCTCGCGCACCCGGGCGTCGACGTGCACGTGTCCGACCTGACCGGGGGTCGGGCCGGGGTCGACCGCGGCACCGGCGAGGTCCTCGACCGCCGGGCGCGTGAGGAGTACCGCCGGCGCCTTGCCGACCTCGACGCCGAGCTCGCGGAGGCCGAGTCGAACCACGACCGCGGTCGCGTCGAGAAGGCGCGCGTCGAGCGCGACTTCCTCGTCGCCGAGCTCAGCGCCGCGGTCGGTCTGGGGGGCAGACCCCGTGTGCGGGGCGACGACGTGGAACGGGCTCGCAAGGCGGTGGCGGCTCGGATCAAGCAGGCGATCGACCGCCTCGAGTCCGTCGACACGAGGCTCGGCCGTCACCTCCGCCACTCGATCCGCACCGGCACGCGCTGCGCCTACGAGCCCGAACACCCGACCGACTGGTGCCTCTGAGCTCGTCGAAG
>DASUMF010000116.1:0-2445 GCA_036277835.1 Acidimicrobiia bacterium | reverse complement strand
AGGTCGTCGACCGGAGCGACGAGTGGGGCATGCTCACCGTCCTGGGCGCCGAGCTCACGCCTGGTCCGCGCGGCGCGCTGCACGTCGTCCGCACCGCGCAGGGCTTCGACCTCATCGGCCCCCGCGCCGATGTCGCCGCCGCGAGCGACGAGCTGGTCGGCGAGGGCTCGACGCTCGTGGGCGCCGCCGCCTACGAGGCGTTCCGCATCGAACAGGGCTCGCCGTTGCAGCCGTTCGACATCGACGACTCGACCATCCCCCAGGAAGCCGAGCTCGAGCTCGACGCGGTGTCGTTCACCAAGGGATGCTTCCTCGGTCAGGAGCTCGTCTGCCGGATCGACAGCCGCGGTCACGTGAACCGGTTCCTTCGCCGGCTCGTCGCGATCGAGGGGGAGCGCCCGGCGCCCGGTGCCGAGATCGTCGCCGACGGCAAGGTCGTGGGCGTGGTCACGAGCGTCACGCCGGAGCCGTTCGCCGCGGTGGCGCTCGGGTACGTGCGACGCGAGGTCGAACCGCCGACGTCCGTCGAGGTGCGCTCGCCGAACGGGCTCACGACGGCGCGAGTGGAGCCGCTGCGGCCTGTGTAGTGTCACGCGCTCGGCGCAGGTTCGAGCCGGGGGGCGCGATGAGCGACGACACGGGTGCCGACATCGAGCCGGCCATGTACGGCGGTCGCGAGAGCTACAGCCAGGTCGGAGACCGGTTCGCGACGTTCGAGGCGATGCGCCGTCAGGGCGCGGTGATCCGCACCGGCGACAGCATCGTCACCACGACGCGGGAAGCGGCAGAACAGGTGTTCCGCAACCCCGAGGTGTTCTCGTCGAAGTTCCCGCCGATCGGGCGCGCGCACCGTCCGCTCATCCCGATCCAGGTCGACCCCCCGGAGCACCACGTCTTCCGGCGCTTGCTGGACCCGATGTTCTCGCCCAAGGCGATCAATTCGCTCGAGCCGACGATCGCCCGTCTCGTCAACGAGCACATCGACCGTTTCGAGGACCACGGCGAGTGCGTGTTCGACGCCGAGCTCGCGGTGCCGCTGCCGTCGCAGGTGTTCCTCATGCTCATGGGTCTGCCGATGGCCGACGTCGACCTGCTGCTCGAGCTCAAGGACGGCGTGCTGCGCCCCGGCTACCGCGAGGGGATCGCGCCGACCGACGTCGACGCGCTCGTCGCCATCGGCGACGAGACCGCGCGGCGCATCTACGAGTACTTCCAGGCGATGATCGACGAGCGGCGCCGGAGCGCGCCGCACGACGACATCATGGGAGCGGTCATCGCCGCCGAGGTCGACGGCCGGCGACTCACCGACGAGGAGATCCTGGACGCGTGCTTCCTGCTCCTGATCGCGGGGCTCGACACGATCACGAACTCGCTCACGCTCTTCTACTTCCAGCTCACGCAACGCCCCGATCTGCGCGAGCGGATCGTGGCCGAGCCGGCCGTCATCCCGGCGGCCGTCGAGGAGCTCCTGCGATGGGAGACGCCCACGCCGATGGTGTTCCGCGTCGCCGCCCACGAGGCCGAGCTCGCCGGCTGCCCCGTGCATGCCGGCGACCAGGTGATCATCGACCTCGGCGCAGCCGACACGGATCCCGCGTTCCAGGCCGACGCGGGAGAGCTGTCGTTCGACCGCGCGACGAACCCGCACTTCGCGTTCAGCGGCGGCATCCATCGGTGCAGCGGGTCACATCTGGCGCGCCAGGAGCTGCGCATCACGATGCGCGAGTGGCACCGGCGCATCCCCGAATACCGCATCAAGCCCGGCACCGAGCCGGTGTGGCCGCCCGGCCTGCGTTCGGTCGAGAACCTCGTGTTGGAGTGGAGGCGTTGACATGACCGACTTCTCGTCGGGGCTACCCCTGGAGCGCGAGACGATCCGCACGACGGAGCCCGACGTGCCGTTCTGGTCGGAGAACCTGCTCTTCGCGCTCTACGACCCCAACGCCGACGTCGGCCTGTGGTTGCACCTCGGCACCGTGCCCAACGACTGGTCGATGTGGCAGGAGATGCACTACGCGTACCTGCCGGGTGACGACGGCGTGCTCTCGATGTGGTCGTACCACCGCACCGCACCCGATCGGCGACCCGGTGGTGCCGGCACCGAGTTCCGTTGCATCGAGCCGTTCAAGCGGTGGCACGTGTCGTTCGACGGCTACGGCCTCCACACGTCGAACGCGGACATGACCCAGGGCCTTGCGCGGGTCGGACCGACGCGCCGATTCTTCGTCGACCTCGACGTCGAGTTCATCGCGCCCGTGTGGGACGCGCACTCGTCGGCTACCTCCGACGAGGGCAAGGGCAGCATGCACGAGCAGGGGTGGGCGAAGGAGCACTACGAGCAGCTGTACCGCGCACGCGGCACGGTGCAGTTCGACGGTGACCCGATCGCGTTCGACGGCTACGGCCTCCACACGTCGAACGCGGACATGACCCAGGGCCTTGCGC
>DASUMF010000115.1:0-3780 GCA_036277835.1 Acidimicrobiia bacterium | reverse complement strand
AGACCGGCATCACGATGGCCTCCATCGCCGAGCCGTTCATCCGCCGGCGCGCCATCCGGCACCTGGAAATGGGACGCGTTGTCATCTTCGGCGCGGGCACCGGCAACCCGTACTTCACCACCGACACCACGGCGGCGCTGCGGGCAGCCGAGATGGGCGCCGAGGCGATCCTGAAGGGCACGCACTCGGGCGTCGACGGCGTCTACAGCGCGGATCCGCGCCTCGATCCCGACGCGATCAAGCTCAGCGAGGTCACGCACTTCGAGATCCTCAACAAGGGCCTCAAGGTGATGGACTCCACCGCCATCACGTTCTGCATGGACAACGAGCTCCCGATCATCGTGTTCGACGTCACCGCGCCGGGCAACATCGCGCGAGCGCTCCAGGGCGAGAGCATCGGCACCCTCGTGAGCTCAGGAGCCCGACCGTGAGTGCAACCGGGATGAGTGCGGCCAGATGAGCGCAGAAGGCGACGAGATGCGGGCGATGGTCCTCGACGACTGTCGCGACAAGATGGCGAAGGCCGTCACGCACGTGCAGGCCGACTTCGCTTCGGTGCGCACCGGTCGCGCGTCGTCGGGGCTCGTCGAGAAGCTGAAGGTCGAGTTCTACGGGGTGGAGAACACCCTCCAGCAGCTCGCAGGCTTCGGCGTTCCCGAGGCGCGGGTGCTCACCATCTCGCCCTACGACAAGAACGCGATCCCGGCGATCGAGAAGGCGATCCAGCAGAGCGACCTCGGCGTGAACCCGTCGAACGACGGCCAGATCATCCGGCTCGTCTTCCCGGAGCTCACCGAGGACCGCCGCAAGGATCTGGTCAAGGTCGTGCGCCACAAGGCGGAGGAGGGCCGGGTCGCCATCCGCAACCTCCGGCGCCAGGCCCGTCACGATCTCGAGGTGTTGGAGAAGGACGGCGAGATCGGGCAGGACGACCTCGACCGGGCCGAGAAGGAGCTCGAGAAGCACACCCACGAGGTGGTCGCGGAGATCGACGAGCTCCTCAAGCACAAGGAGCACGAGCTGCTCCAGGTCTAGCCTGGTGAGTCCACCTGGTCTGGAGGATCAGTGTCCGATTTCGACGACGATCAGCCCGACGCAAGCACGGGCGATCCCGCAGAGCCGCCGGTCACCAACGCCGAAGGCGTGAGGATCCTGGGGGCCGAAGAGGCCCAGGCCGCGGTCGAGGGTCAGGGCCGCATGCGGCCCGAGGACGCGCCGCGGCGTCGCACCCAGCCACCTCCGGGCACCCAGCCGGCGGCGCGCTTCCCGCTGCCGCCGGGCACCCCCGCCAGCTCGATCCCGGCGCCGCGGCCGACGCCCGCCCCCGAACCGAGCGGACCGATCCCGTTGCCGCACTGGACGGAACCGCCGACGGGCGAGGTGCCCCAGATCCCGGGCGACGAATCCGACCCCGACCTGGGCGTCGACGAGCCGTGGGCCGCCGGTGGGGGACCCCGCTTCCGGGCCGACGTCGGCTCGTGGGACGACACCGACTTCGGTGGCGACGAGCCGCTCCACGACGACACGACCGCGCTGGGTGCGCTCGTCGACCTGCCCGAGATCGACGAAGACGAGGTGTTCGCGGCCGAGGTCGAGGCCAAGCGTGCGCCCGAACGACGCGTGCGGAGCCGTGCGCAGCGCGGCGCGCGCAGCTCGCGCGCCGGTGCCGCGGCCGGCGCCTCGGCCACCGCCGCGCCCGCCTATCCCGGCACCGACGACCTGCGCGGGTCGGCGCCGGCGCGTCCCGAACGCGACGACCTCACCACCCGCATCATCACCGGTGTCGTGCTCGCCGCCGTCGCGCTGCTGTGCTTCGCCATTGGTCGGGCGGCCACCGCGGTGCTCGTCACCGTGATCGTCACCGCCGCCGCGTTCGAGCTCTACGAAGGGCTCCGCCGCGCCGGCTTCCAGCCCGCCACCCTCATCGGCTTGCTGGGGTGCGTGTCGATCGTGGGTGTGGCCTACAACTACGGCGAGCGCGCCTTCGCGCTGGTCACCGCGCTCGTGGTCGTGTTCTCACTCCTGTGGTACCTCGCCAAGGTCGTGAACGCGCGACCGATGGTGAACGTGGCGGTCACGCTGCTCGGATACACGTACGTCGGCGTCCTCGGCGGTTTCGCGGGTCTCATGCTCGTCGCGCCCGACGGCGTCGGCATCCTCATCGGCCTGGTGATCTGCGCGATCGGCTACGACGTCGCCGGCTACTTCGTCGGCTCACGCATGGGCCGGCGCAGCCTGGCGCCCGAGTGGTCGCCCAACAAGACCATGGAGGGCCTCTTCGCGGGGATGGGTGCGGCGGTGCTGCTCGGCGCGGTCGTCGCGGTCGTCGGGATCACACCGTGGGACTCGTTCAGCGACGGCCTGCTGCTCGGCATCGTGGTTGCGATCTTCGCTCCGCTCGGCGATCTCTGCGAGTCGATGCTCAAGCGCGACCTCGGGCTCAAGGACTTCGGCACGATGCTCCCGGGTCACGGTGGTGTGCTCGACCGCTTCGACGCCATCCTCTTCTGCCTGCCGGCGGTCTACTACCTGGTCCTCGCGCTCGGGTTGAGCTGATGGCTCGTCGGGTCGCGATCCTCGGCTCCACGGGATCGATCGGCACCCAGGCGCTCGACGTCGTCCGCAGCCATCGCGACCAGTTCGAGGTCGTCGCGCTCGCAGCGGGTCGCAACACCGAGCTGCTCGCGGCGCAAGCCGCCGAGTTCGACGTGGCGCCCGAGCGCGCGCGCATCTGCGGCAGCAACGGTGAGGTGCTCGCCGAGCTCGCCGCCTTGCCCGATGCCGACGTCGTGCTCAACGCGGTGGTCGGCTTCGCGGGGCTGCCGGCCACGTTGGCGGCACTGGAGCACGGCAAGGTGCTCGCGCTCGCCAACAAGGAGAGCCTCATCGCGGGCGGCCCGGTCGTCGCCGCGGTGCGCGAGCGGGGCGGCGGCGAGATCGTGCCGGTCGACAGCGAGCACTCCGCGCTCTACCAGGCCTTGCGTTCGGGCGCGCCACGCGAGGTGCGGCGCCTGATCGTCACCGCGAGCGGCGGCCCGTTCCGTGGCCGCACGCGAGCCGAGCTCGAGCACGTGACGGTGGCCGACGCCCTGCGCCACCCCACGTGGACGATGGGTGCCAAGATCACGATCGACTCGTCGACGCTGATGAACAAGGGTCTCGAGGTGATCGAGGCTCACGAGCTGTTCGGGGTCGACTTCGACCGGATCGACGTGGTGGTGCACCCGCAGTCCGTCATCCACGGCATGGTGGAGTTCACCGACGGCGCCACCATCGCGCAGCTGTCGATGCCCGACATGCGCCTGCCCATCGGCCTCGCGCTCGGCGCGCCCGACCGTCTCGACGAGGCGTTCGGCGCGATCGACTGGACCACCCTCGCCGAGCTCACCTTCGAGGCCCCCGACCCCGAGGCGTTCCGGTGCCTCGCCCTCGCCTACGCGGCGGGTCGTGCGGGCGGCAGCGCGCCGGCGGTGCTGAGCGGCGCCAACGAGGTCGCGGTCGCCGCCTTCCTCGATGGTCGCATCCCGTGGCACGCCATCTCCGCGGTGGTCGAGGAGGTGCTCGACCACGGCACGGGGAACGTTTCCGCGGTGGCCGACGTTCTCGACGCAGACCGGGTCGCCCGCGAGCGGGCGACCATCGCCGCGAAGGCCTACGAATAGTGTTGCCGGCAGTGATGGTGCGCGAATGAAGGATCCGCTCGAGGAAGCGACTGTCGAAGTCAGTCGTGGCCGCGCCACACAGGCGCTGATCGCGATCGTCGTCGGTCTCGTGCTCCTA
>DASUMF010000114.1:0-7280 GCA_036277835.1 Acidimicrobiia bacterium | reverse complement strand
GACGAGACCCGCGGTCGCGGCAAGCATCAAGGTCAGCACGACGCCGCGGCGGAGGATGAAGAGCAGCGCGGCTGCTGCGGCGAGCACAGCGAACTGCCAGGGCTCGCCGAGTGCCAGTGTGAGGGGAACCGCGACACCGATGATCGCTCCGATCGCGGCGGGTCCGGCTCCGTCGAGGAACGCGCGAACGCTCACGTTGGCGCGCAGCGCGTCGAAGTGTCGGGCACCCACGAGCACGAACACGAACGAGGGTGAGAACGCGATCAGCGCGGCGAAGACTCCACCGGCCACGCCTGCCGCCGCGTACCCGACGACGGCGACGGTGTGCACGACCGGTCCTGGTGTGAGCTGACCGAGCGCGACCGCGCTGAGGAACTGGCTGCTCGACATCCAGTGGTAGTGGTCGACCGCGTCGTTCTGCATCATCGGGATGATCACGAAGCCGCCGCCGTACGACAGCGCACCGACTTTGATCGCCACCCACGCGAGCGCGAGGAGCCCGCCCGTCGCCGGCGCGGCTGCGAGCGCGATGGGGCCCAGCTGGAGCCCGAGGCGCTGCTCACGTCCGAGGCGTCGCCAGCCGAGCTCGACGAACCCGCAGCCCAGCAGCACGACCACCAGCCACGGCCCGACGGTGGCGGCGGATGCTCCACCGATCACCGCGTATGCGATCCATCGCCAGTGCGACTCCGCGAACCGCTGCCAGCTCGCGGGGAGCAGTCCCACCCCTGAGCTGACCGCGACCGCGGCGACCGCGGCCCCGGCTCCGGCAGCTGCCCCGAGGACCCAGTCGGGTGGCGACGTCGCGAGGAACACGCTCGCCAGCGCCAGGATGGCGACGAGGCCGGGGAGGATGAAGGCGACGCCACCCACCAGCGCACCGCCCGCGCCGGCCACCCGCCACGCGCAGAAGATCGCGAGCTGCGTCGAAGCCGGCCCGGGCAGCAGGTTGCACGCCGCGATCCCGTCTTCGAACTCGCTCGCCGAGAGCCACGCCTGCCTGGAGACACACAGTTCTCGCAGCAGCGCGATGTGTGCCGGGGGACCGCCGAACCCGATGCAGCCGATCCGGCCCCACTGGTGGGCGACCGTCACCAACGACGGACGCGGCTCCATGGCCCGGAGCGTACCGGGCGAGTGCATATTGAATCAACCATGCTTGATGGAATCTCCAGCGCGCAGGCTTCGTGGCGCACACCGCTTCGTCAGGTGTAGGAAGCGTGCGCCTGGAAGGGGGCCTCGATGACCGAGCACGGCGCCGGGAACACCACCGCAGGGGACGAGCCGCGCAGCGAGCGGCTCAAGCGGATCGTCCGAGAGGCGCGACTGCGTTCACAGATGGCCTCGCTCCCGAGTGGCGTGCCGGGCGAGGAGCACGACTTCGTCCCGGAGCCGACCGGGCTCCAGGGCCTGGCCGTCAAGTCGATCTGCACCTACGGCGAGGTGTCGCAGGCACCGACCACCCCGGAAGACATGCAGCAGTCGCAGGTCGCGTACGCGTCGACGGCCCTCGGGCCGGTGTTCGTGTCGTACGGGCCGATGCTCGCCGACGGCGACCACCTCGTCGAGGAGTGGGAGTCGTTCATGTACACGTCCAACGGGACGCTCTACAACAACGAGTACGTGATGGTGCTGCGCTTCGAGGGTGACGACGTCGCCGAGTTCCACCTGCACCAGGACCGCCACCACGTGAACATGACGTACGGCCAGTTCGACTGGACCGATCCGCAACCGGTCACGGAGCCTCGCCGCCTCACGGGGAACGTCCCGATGCATCCGGGCGAGATCGAGACACCGTTCGAGATCGTCGACCAATTCGACGTCGACCCCGCGATGCTGCGCGACCCGGTGCCGTCCGACGAGCCTGCACCGGTCGACGCGTCGGGTGGGGTCGAGGGCAACCGCGCGCTCGTGCTCGGGCTGCGACGCGCGATGGCATCGGGTGATCCGTCGGCCGTCGACCGCTTCTACGGGCGAGGCTTCCGGTACTTCATCGCCGGGGAGCTCCCCTTCGGGTGGGATCACCTCCCCCTCGAGGAGATCTACGCGCCGTTGGTCGAGCACCTGGCTTCACCGCTGACGTTCCGCTACGGCGCGGTGTTCGCCGACGAGACGCGCGCGTTCGAGCGGATGGTGAGCTTCGCGCGTCTCGACGACGGCACGGTCTGGCACAACTGGCATGCGATCATGCACGAGGTCCGCGACGGCAAGATCGTGCAGACCCGTGAGTACTTCGACACCTCGCACGCATGGGCGACGCTGGGACGCTGGGCGTCGTGGGGCAACACGCCGCCGCAGCTGCGCACCACTCCTCGCCGCTCGAATCTGCAGGGGATCGCGATGACCGTCAACTACAAGCCGAACGAGGGGCCCGATCTGGATCGGTGGAAGCCGTTCCCGCCGGTCGACTGACGAAGCGTGACCTTCGACGCCGGGAGTCACCCGCGCCCGCGGGACGTGGTCGGCGCGGCGATGCGCACCTATCGCGAACGGTTCTGGCGGGTCGCGGGCACGGCCTTCGTCGTGTTCGGGGCCGTCGCGGCGATCGACTCGGTCGCGACGGTGCTCGTGATCGACCGTCACGTAGCGCGTCCTGGGGGAGCAGCGGTGGCGTCGACGGCGTCAGCCGTGTTCTCGATGGTGGGTGTGGTCGTGTACGCGGGCATCCTCGACAAGGTCGTCGGTGCCCACCTGCACGGGCACCCCGACCTGAGCATCGGGGAGATCTGGCGGGTGCTGCCGCTGGGCCGGCTCGTCGTGGCCGACGTGGTGTTGGCGCTGGCGACGCTCGCGGGGTTGGCGCTGTTCGTGGTGCCCGGCGTGGTGCTCTTCACGTTGTGGTGCCTCGTCGGACCGGTCGTGACCATCGAGGACCGATCAGTGGGCTCCGCGCTTCGACGGTCCTGGCAACTGGTGCGTCCGTGCTTCTGGCTCACGCTGGTGCTCGTGGTCCTCCCGTTGCAGGTCGAGCAGACGGTGCTCCACGCGATCCACTACACCGACATCTTCGAGCACCCGTTCGTTCCCGCGTTCTTCCTGAACGGCCTCCTCGGCATGGTGGTCGGGTCGATCGTCGGGCTCGTCGAGGTGGTGCTCGCCTACGACCTGATCGCACGCTCCGACCGTCGAGCGAGCCTCGAGGAGCGGCCGACGTGAAACCGGTCATCGTTCGACTCACCACGACCCGTTGGAGGCCCCATGAAGTTCGTCGTGATCGGAGCATCGTCGGGTGCGTCGATGGACGCCATCATGGCGGTCTATCCGCGACACAAGGCGATCGTCGACGAGTACATCGCCCGTGGTGAGGTGGTGGGCATCGGCCCGTTCGACGACGGAGGGAACATGGCGATCTTCCGATCCGCCGAAGCTGCCGAACGCTTCGCCGCCGAAGATCCGTTCATCCTCGAAGGGCTGGTCGCCTCGTTCGTCATCCGACCGTGGGCCGACAACCTGCTGACCTAGCTTCCCATCCTGCCGGTCAACGCCGGATGGTCGATCAACCAGGAGTAGCCGAATGACCCTCAACGGGAAGGTCGCCATCGTGACCGGCGGCAACAGCGGCATCGGGAGGGCGATCGCGCTCGCGCTCGCGGAGGCGGGCGCCGACATCGTGATCGACTACGTCGCGCACCCTGACGCCACCGATGCGCTCGAGCACGAGATCGCGGCGCTCGGGGCCCGGGCGATCGGAGTCGAGGCCGACGTGAGCAACGTGGCCGATCTGCAGCGACTCATCGACGCGACCGTGGAGCAGTTCGGCCGGCTCGACATCATGGTGAACAACGCTGGCATCGAGACGCGCACGTCGGTGCTCGACACGACGGAAGCGCAGTACGAGCAGGTGCTCGACATCAACCTCAAGAGCGCGTTCTTCGGCACGCAGCTCGCGGCGAAGCAGATGATCGCGCAGGGCGACGGCGGTCGGATCATCAACATCACGTCGGTGCACGAGGACTGGCCCATGCCCGGGAACACCGCCTACTGCCTGTCGAAGGGCGGGATGCGCATGCTGACCCGCACGGCCGGGGTCGAGCTCGGACCGCACGGGATCCTCGTGGTCGGCGTCGGGCCGGGCGCCGTCGAGACGCCCATCAACGTCTCGACGATGAACGATCCCGAGAAGATGAAGGTGCTCGACACCGCGATCCCGCTCGGGCGGATGGCGAAGTCGTCGGAGATCGGCGTGGTGGTCGCGTTCCTGGCCGGCGACGCGGCGAGCTACCTCACGGCGACGACGGTGTTCGCCGACGGCGGGATCATGCACTCGAGTCCCGGGCTGTAGCGCCGTTCATCGGGCGACGTCGGATCGACCGACGTCGGATCGGGCGGCTGCGGCGACGAGCTCCTCGGCGTCGGCCGCCACGAGGAACCCCGCGGCACGCGCCGCCTTCGTGGCTCGCGTCCACTCCTTCACGAAGCTCCGGTGGGTCGGGTAGTGCGCGTCGACCTGCTCGGGCGTGAACGGCACGGTCGAGCCGAACAGGAAGCAGAAGCCTGCGCCACCCGGCGCCGCCCGCCCGCTCAGTGTTGCGACCGGTGCGTCGACGGCGGGGGAGCGGACGCCGCCGAGCGTATTGCCGTCGGTGTCGGCAGCGAACACGACCGGGCTCGTCGCCGTGATCCGGAGGCGGGGTGCCCGAGGCGGCGCGACGCCCTTGGTGACCCACCGGTCGAGTTGCGAGAACGCGGCGTCGAGCACGTAGTGGGCGGGCCCCGTGTTGATCGGAGACGCGCAGCTGAAGTTCGCGCTCGGCTGGCTGGCGGGACGTTGCATCGAGGCGAGCACCTCCACGGAGCCTTGTCCGTCGCCGGTGTCGCGGGGTCCGATGCTGATCCCGTAGAGATCGAAGTGTGCGGTGCCCGCCACCTCCCACAAGCGGTACGTGTCGGTGTCGGGCTGGCGTACGGCCCCGTTGGTGAACGACACGTCGGTCTCGGTCTGGAAGACCAGCACGGGCACGCCCACGTCGTCGCGGATCGGCGGACCTCCGAAGCGACTGTGCACGAGGAAGCCGTCGTAGACGTGCACGAGTGGATGGACGGCGTCGATGTACGTCACCAGGCGGATCGCCGACTGCGACTCGCCGATGGCGATGACGTGCTTCGGCGTCAGGCCGTCGAGCATCGTGTCGGCGTCGTCGCGAACTGCCTGCCCCGCCTGCGAGTAGATGTCGTACGAGTAGTCGTCGCCCGGGTGCGACAAGCCGGCGTAGCGAGTCGCGTCGCCGCGCAGCGCATCGGACGATCGGAGGGCGTTCACGCCGACGGCCTGCGCCGACACGCCGACCCACGCGAAGCCCTCACGTATCAGCTGGTTGTGCCCGAGCATCCAGTCCGGCGCCGCGTCGGCGCCTCCCGAGACGTTCAGCCATTCGACGACGACCGTGCCGTTGAACCGACGGCGATCGACGGGGCGCATGACGACGGCGCGTGTCGTGAACGGCGCAGTGCTCCTCACCGCCGCGCTGAACTTGCCGTCGTCCGCCACCGGTGGCGTCATGTCGTATGCGTTGGCCGTGCCCGAGAGGAAGAACTCGGACTGCTCGTATCCGACGACCGCCGGATCGAACGCGGTGAAGCCGGGCACCACCGGGACGCCACCGCCTCCGGTCGCGGGAGTGACGCTGGGGGTGGTCGCGGACGCGCCCGCGGTCGAACCTCCCAGCAGGACCACGAGCGAGCACGCACCGATCGCGACCAGTGCGCCGATGCCGACGCCAACTCGCCGAGGCCCTCCTCCGATGCACGACATCGCCACATGGTGACCGCGGTTCGGGCGCTGCGTCGCGCGACGCCCTCGGCCCGGTGGACGGCGGTCGCGACTTGCTTCAGGACTAAGGGTATGTTTACCTTCATTGTCCGGTCGTCGAGCACAGGAAGTGAGCCCTCACCGATGTCCGCCCCTCGCACGTTCGCCGCCGCGGCCGTGGCCGCCCTCGTGACGCTCTCGATGGCGCCCGCCGCCTCGGCCAAGTCGAACGAGGTCAAGGTCACGCTCACCGATGCGGGCTGCCCGAAGCGGATCAGGACCGACGCCGGCCCCAGCACGTTCAAGGTCAAGAACGAGGACGCCACCGCGGTGAGCGAGTTCGAGGTGTTGAGCGGCGACCGCATCCTGGGCGAGCGGGAGAACCTGGTGCCCGGCCTGTCGGGCGAGTTCTCGCTCACGTTGAAGCCGGGCACCTACACGACGTACTGCCCCGGCGGCGACCGCGAGAAGGGCGAGCTCGTCGTGACCGGCACAGCAGCCGCTGCGCTCAGCCCCGAGGGTGAGGCCGCGGTCGAGCAGTACCGCGCCTACGTCGAGGACCAGGCGGCGCAACTCGTCGCCGTGACGAAGACCTTCACCGATGCAGTGTCGAGCGGTGACGTGGCCGCGGCCAAAGCCGCCTACGCCCCCGCGCGCATCCCGTACGAGCGAATCGAGCCCGTCGCGGAGACCTTCGGCGACCTGGACCCCCGCATCGACGCCCGCGAGGGTGATGTGTCGAAGAAGGAGTGGGGTGGTTTCCACCTGCTCGAGCAGGCCCTCTTCGTCGACGGCACCACGAACGGCGTGGCCTCGGTGGCGACCCAGCTGCAGGCCGACGTCGAGCAGCTCCAGGGCCTGATCGCCGACACGCAGTACGAGCCGGCCACGATCGCCAACGGCGCGGTCGAGCTGCTCAACGAGGTGTCAGCGTCGAAGATCACCGGCGAGGAGGAGCGCTACTCGCACACCGACCTCGTCGACTTCCAGGCCAACGTCGAAGGCGCCCAGGCCGCGTTCGACGCGGTGAAGCCGATCCTGGTCGTGAAGAACGCCGCGCTCGCGGCGCAGATCGACGCCCGGTTCGCCGACGTCTCGGCCGCGCTCGCGCCGTACGGAAGCGGTGCGACCTTCGTGTCGTACACCGACCTCACGAAGGCCGACACCAAGAAGCTCTCGCAGTCGATCGACGCGCTCGCCGAGCCGCTCTCGAAGGTGGCGAAGAAGGTGGTGTCCGCTCAGGGCCAATGAGTTCCGAACGCGCAGCGATGAGTCGCCGCCGGTTCCTCGGTGCGGCCGGTGCGGCAGGTGCACTCGGTGCGGCGGCGACGCTCGGCACCGAGGGTCTCGTCGCGCCGGCGCGCGCGTTCGCGGCCGCTGGTGACGAAGGGCAGGTCGTCGCGTTCCATGGCACGCATCAAGCCGGGATCTCGACGGCCGTCCAGGACCGGCTCATGTTCGCCGCGTTCGACGTGGAGACCGAGGACCGCGCCGAACTCGTCGACCTGCTGCGCGAGTGGACGCGAGCGTC
>DASUMF010000113.1:0-3232 GCA_036277835.1 Acidimicrobiia bacterium | reverse complement strand
CGGCTCCTCGACACGACCACCGACGCGACCATGTTGGTGCCGAGCGTGAGCACGAACAGCACGAGGCCGGCCGCCATGAGGCCCGACACGGTGAACGCGTCGGCGCCGGCACGGAGCGCGATGAACCCCGACACGGTCGCGCCGCCGTTCTCCAGTATCCGGAACGTCACCTCGGGGACCTGCGGGAGGAGCAACGCGACCGCGATCGTCTCGCCGAGCGCGCGGCCCATGCCGAGCATCGCGCCGCCGACGATGCCGCCGCGGCCGTACGGCAGCACGACGGCGCGGATCATCCCCCACCGCGTGCTCCCGAGCGCGAGCGCAGCCTCCTTCTCGCCCGGTGGGGTCTGCGCGAACACTTCGCGCACCACCGCAGCGATGATCGGCAGCGTCATCAGCGACACGACGATGCCGGCGATGAACATCGATCCGGTGAGACGCGCGCCCTTCTCCGTCGCGAAGATCGGGATGAACCCGAGGTTCTTGCCCAACCACTTCGACAGCGGTTCGACCTGGGCCGACAGGAAGAGGAACCCCCAGATGCCGAAGAGCAGGCTGGGGATGGCCGCCATGAGGTCGACGATCGTGGTGAGATACCGGCGGCTGCGCGGCGAGGAGTACTCGGTGATGAACAGCGCGGCCATGGTGCCGAAGGGCACCGCGATCAGCACCGCGATGGTTGCCACGATCACCGTGCCGGTGAGCAGACCCAGCACACCGATCCGTGGCGGGTTCACGTCCGTGCGCCACTCCTCACGGGTGAGGAAGGTCCAGAGCCCCGACTCCGAGAGCGCGGTGCGGCTGCGCAGCAGCAGGAACGTTCCGACCAGCAGCAACAGGACGAGGACGGTCAGTCCCGCCGCCAACGTGACCCGGTTGAAGACTCGGTCGATGCGGCTGGGAACGTCTGACACGACGCGCCGCGTGTGCGTCACCCCCGATGCCCGGTCGCGGGTCGGCGCGGGCGGCGCCACTGCGCTCACGAGGTCGGCACGGCCGCGGCTTGGCCGCGTGCCCACGCGACCATCCGCGCGTAGAGGTCGATCACCTTCGGCGCGTACACGGGGTCGGTGGCCCAGTTGCCGTTCCCCATCAGGTTCCAGAGCGGCGCCTTGCCCTTGAGGAAGAAGGTGTCGTAGAGACGCGCGGCCTTGCCCGGGTCGTTGCCGTAGAGCGAGGGCGACGGCGGGTGCGCGAGGTTGCTCGCCCGACTCGTCGGGTCGGCGTAGTTGCGCAGGAGCTGGATCTGGGCGCGCACACCCTCGCGCGGGTCGACGAACGCGTAGCCACCCGAGCACGAGTCGCACACGCCGATGCCGCTGTAGTTGTTGCCCGCGGCCACGCCGAACGATCCCGTCTCGATCACCGCCTGCGCGAACGCGAGGTCGCCCCGCACGCCTTCGTCGGCTCCTTCGTCGATGAAGAGCTGCGAGAGATCGTCGATGGTCGTGCCCGGCGCGAGAGCGGGTGAGGCTCCGGTGGAGCGGAACCACCCCGCGATCTGTGCCGCCGACAACGTCGCAACACCCATCACCGGCACCGCGCCGAGCCGGTTCAAGCGATCGATCGCATCAGCGCGCTCGGCGGTGAGCGCGGTGCGCTCGCCGCGGAGTCGACCCAGCTCGTCGACCGCGCCGTCGTGCACGGCCTGCTTCTCGTCGTGCTCGGCGCGCAGCTTCTCGTCGACCGCGCGGAGGTAGCCGAGATCCCCGATGTCGACGGCGGTCGACGACTGCGCGTACTGACGCGCCGCTGCGACGTCGATGGTGCGCTCCACGTCGAGCGGGGCCGCAGAGGCGGCTCCGTGCTGCGTGTACGCCGCGACGCCGCGCTCCTTGACGCGCTTGACGACTTCGTCCATCCGCGCCTGGTTCAGCGTCAGCAGTCCTTCGGTGACGTTCAGCGACGCCGTCGCGGACAGGACGTCCTGGTCGGCGTCGTGCGTGCGGATGTCGAGGAGCACCAGCCGATCGTCGATCCGCTGCAGGTTCAACGCGGCGTCGACCGCCGCGCCGTCCCCACCGGGTGCCGCGTCTTGCGTCGCCGCGCTCGCGACGGCGCCGGGAGCGACGACCATCGCGAGCAGGATCAGCGGCAGGACGGCGCGACGCACCCTCATGCGGGAGCGGGCTCGCCACACGAGTCGGCTGCGTCCGACACGAGGTCGATGACCATGACGTCGTCGACCTCCCGTTCGTCGTCGCCCACGAACCGGAACCCGAGGCCCCGCACGGTCACGATTCGGCGAACGCCTTCCGCCGCCGCGAGGCGCGCGCGGAGGCGGCCGACCTGCACATCGAGGCTCTTGGTGTCGCGCATCGAGCCCCACAGCTCACGCACGATCACTGCGCGCGGAACGACGCGACCGACCTCGCGCATCAGGATCTCGGCGATGTCGAACTCGCGGCGCGGAATCGGTACGAGCTCGCCGCGCACCCGGAGCTCCCGACGCGCACGGTCGAGCACGATCCCTCCGACCACGATCACGTCGCCGGTGTCCTCGGGTTCCGGCGGCAGGCGTCGGAGGAGGGCGCGCAGGCGCGCCACGAGCTCGTGCGGCCCGACCGGCCCGAGCACGAGGCTGTCGACACCCACGGCGAACGCGGCGACGGCCTCACGTTCAGGGCATTGCCCGCTCACCATCACGATCGGCGCCACCGTCGCGGCACGCAGCACCTTGCAGGTGTCGATCGCCCGGCCGCGCGGCGCGTCGACTTCGACCAGCAGCAGCTCGGGCCGGAAGCTGGCGAGGCACTCGAGCGCCTCGCCTCGATCGCACGCCGTGAGCACGGTGAACCCCTCGGACGCGAGCAGCGCCGATGCGCCGGGCTCGCGCCCTACCTCGATCACGAGTATCCGCGACATCTCCCCGCCCTGTACCGGCCCCCTGATGACTGCGCGGACTGTACGAAAGCGAGGTGAACAGACCGTGGCCGTCTGCGAACAACTCGCTCGGGTTCGAGGAAACGGACAGCGACGGTTTCGCAAACTCCCGCGATGGTCCCGCCGCGCGCGTTCAGCTCAGCCGCAACAGGATGAACACGAGGATCAACAGGACCGCGATCACCTCGAGCACCGCAGACACCGGGATGCGTCGGAGCAGTCCTTTGCGCTTCGGAGGCGCCGGCGCGGGCCAGAACGCGCCGGTCGACTCGCCGCCCGGGGTCGACGAGTCGTCGAGCGCGTGGTCGGGTGCCAGCGCATCCAACGACGACGTGCCGTTCGACGTGAC
>DASUMF010000112.1:0-15233 GCA_036277835.1 Acidimicrobiia bacterium | reverse complement strand
GCTCGCCGACGCGGAGCTCACCTTCACGCTGCCCTCGAGCTGACGCGTGGTCGCATCGCTGCGGCCACCTCGCCTCCGAGCACCGGTACCGAGTATCAACACGGCATGCGATTCGGATACGTCACGCCCAACAGCTGGGGTCTCGACTCGCCCCAGCAGGTCGTCGATCTCGCCGTGCAGGCGGAGCAGCTCGGAGCGGACTCGCTCTGGGTGAGCCACCACGTGCTGCACCGCGGCTTCGTCGCCGACCGGCTCGAGAACCAGCTGCCGTACCACGATCCGCTCGTGATGCTCGCGGCGTTCGCGATGGCCACGTCGACGGCACGGCTCGGCACGAGCGTGTTGGTGGTCCCTTACCTCCATCCGATGCCGACCGCGAAGACCCTTGCCACGATCGACCACCTGAGCCGAGGTCGCGTCGACGTCGGGGTCGGCGTCGGTGGTCTGCGCGCCGAGCACGACGCGATCGCGCAGGTGCCCTTCGACCGTCGCGGCAAGTACGGCAACGAGTTCATCGAGGTGATGCAGCTGCTGTGGACGCCGGGTCCGTCGTCGTTCGCGGGTGAGTTCTTCACGTTCGACGACCTCGAGGCCTACCCCGGTCCCTACGAGCCGGGCGGCCTTCCCGTGTACGTCGGTGGCGGCGGCGATGCGGCGGCACGCCGTGCGGCGCGGTTCGGCGCGGGATGGCACGGCATCGGTCTCGAGCCCGACCAGGTGCCCGAGACGATCGACCGCCTGGAGCGCGCGTTCGCGGCGCAGGGGCGCTCGTTCGAGGGATGTCCGTTCCAGCTGCGCCTGCACATCCCGATCGAAGACCAGGACCTCGATCTGTGGCGACGACGCCGCGACGCGTACGCCGACGCAGGCGTCACCGAGATCCTGCTCGCCCCACAGAGCGGCGACGTCGACGCTCACCGCGTGTGGCTCGACACGATGGTCCCCGCACTCAGCGGCTGAACGTCGACACGGTGCCGTGCCGTGACGGGCCGCGCAGGTGCCGCGCCCGCGGACGTTGTTGTACCGTGTGCAGAAACCGACGCACACGCATCGACGAGCCTGCTGGAGGCTGTGGTGACGGACACCTTCGAGACCATCACGTACGAGACGATCGACGACGGGACCATCGCGCGCATCGCACTCAACCGTCCGGAGAAGCGCAACGCGCAGAACTCCCAGATGCTCTACGAGGTGCACGACGCGTTCATGGCCGCCGCGCTCGACGACTCGGTGAAGGTCATCGTGCTGAAGGGCGAAGGCCCGATGTTCTCCTCGGGCCACGACATCCGCGGTGGCAGCCAGAACGGCTACACCCACGACCAGATCTTCCCGTACAGCCCCGGCCTCCCCGGCTCCGAGGGCTACATGAACCGCGAGCAGGAGATCTACTTCCAGTGGTGCCGACGCATCCACGACATCCCGAAGCCGACCATCGCGCAGGTGCACGGCAAGGTGATCGCCGGCGGCCTCATGCTCATGTGGGTGTGCGACCTCATCGTCGCCGCCGACAACTCCGAGTTCATCGACATCACCGCTGGGCCGCAGTTCATGGTGCAGGGCGTCGAGTGGTTCTCGCACCCTTGGGAGCTCGGCACGCGCAAGGCCAAGGAGATGCTGTTCACCGGTGACCCGGTCACCGCGGCCGAGGCGTACAACCTCGGCATGATCAACCACGTGGTGCCGCTCGACGACCTCGAGGAGACCACGCTCGCACTGGCCCGCAAGATCGCGGCACGGTCGAACTTCGGGCTGAACCTCGCCAAGATGGCGGTGAACCAGGCGCTCGACGCGCAGGGGTTCTGGACCGCACAGCAGGCCGCGTTCAACCTCCAGCACCTCGGACACACCCACTCGCGCGTGCTCGGCATGCTCGAGGCCCAGAAGCAGGCGGCCGCGGAGCAGGCTGCGCCGGCGCCCGACGGCGTCACGACCGCGAACTGAGCCCGATCGGCGATGCCGCTGTTCGAGTTCGAAGGCAAGCGCCCACAGGTGCACCCCGACGCGTTCGTCGCGCCCACCGCGACGCTCGTCGGTGACGTCGTGGTCGAGGCCGGCGCGAGCATCTGGTACGGCGCGGTGCTGCGCGGTGACTACTCGCAGGTGATCGTGCGCGCCGGCGCGAACGTGCAGGACGGCGCGGTGCTGCACGGGCCGCCCGACCAGCCGTGCGACATCGGTGCCGGCGCCACGATCGCGCACCTGTGCATCGTGCACGGCGCCACGATCGGCGAGGGCGCGCTCGTCGCGAACGGCGCCACCGTGCTCGACGGCGCCCGGGTCGGGAAGCGCACGATGATCGCGGCCAACGCGCTGGTCACGGCAGGCGCGGAGATCCCCGACGAGGTGCTCGTGATGGGCAGCCCGGGCAAGGTCAAGGGCCCGATCGCGGGCACTGGCGCCGAGTTCTGGGTGAACTCGAACGGGCCCGCCTACGCGGACCTCGCCCGGCGGCACCGCGAGGGCATCCGACCGATCGACTGAGTGTGCGGCCTGGCTAGGCTCAACAGCGTTGACCCTGGTACGGATCGGGGTCCGGGGGTCGAGGAGCACACCATGGCCGACGAGCTCACCTGGCTGCCCGCGTGGCAGATCCGCGAGATGATCGCCAAGCGCGACGTCTCCCCGGTCGAGGTCACCGAGCACTTCCTGGGTCGGATCGAGGAGCACGATCACAAGCTGCACTCGTTCGCGCACGTCGACCACGCGGGCGCGCGCGAGCAGGCCAAGCGCGCCGAGCAGGCGGTGCTCGCCGACGAGGAACTCGGGTTGCTGCACGGCATCCCGGTGTCGGTGAAGGGCCACATCTTCGTCGACGGCCTCCCCACCTTCGACATGGGCACGCTGCAGGACATCCCGTCGGCGCCGCGCGACGACGTGCAGGTCGAGCGCCTGCGCGCGGCCGGCGCGGTGATCGCCGGCACCAACACCTTGATGGGCTCCGGCGCGCGCGTCGATCTCGCGCCCACCGACATGAGCCGCATGTACAACTGGGACGTCGAAGCGCGGAACCCGTGGGACACCGAGCGCGTGCCGGGATGGTCGAGCTCGGGCACCGCGGCCGCGGTGTGCGCGCGGCTCGTGCCGATCGGTCTCGGCTCCGACGGTGGCGGCTCGACCCGGCTCCCGTCCGCGTACTCGGGCGTGTTCGGGATCGTCGCCACGCCGGGCCGCATCCCGTGGATCCACCCCGACGCGCCGACCATCGCGCTCACCGCCAGCACGGGCCCGATGTGCCGCGACGTGCTCGACGGCGCGATCGCCACGCAGGCGATGGCCGGCCCCGACGGTCGCGACATGTTCAGCCTCCCCGACGAGCCCGACGACTACGTCGTGGGCATCGAGGGTGGCGTCGAAGGCATGCGCTTCGCGTGGAGCGACGACATGGGCTACGCGTCGATCTACGCGCAGGAGGAGACGCCGCGGGTCATCGCGGCGCTGCGCGACGCCGCGCACGGGTTCAGCACCCTGGGCGCGACCGTCGACGACACCGACGAGCAGTGGGACGACTTCTGGGACGGGTTCCAGATGATCAACCAGGCGTTCGGCAGTGGTGGGCGCGGCATGGGCGAGAAGCCGTCGGCCGAGGCCTACTGGGAGTCGATGGAGTCGCGCGGGCGCAACGTCGACAAGTTCACGAAGCTGTTCGAGACCTACGACGTGTTCCTCACACCGACGTCGCAACTGACCGCACGCCGCGTCGACGACTGGAACGACTGCTGGACCGGCGACGGCACCCGCTTCGCGCACGACAACTTCGCGCCCGTGTACACGAGCAACGTGATGCTCTTCAACTGGCTGTCGATGCCGGCGTTCTCGGTGCCGGCCGGCTTCGTCGACGGGCTGCCCGTCGGCCTGCAGATCGTCGGCAAGCCGGGCACGGAGGCGAAGATGTTCCGCATCGCCCGCGCGTTCCAGCAGGCCTTCCCGCGCGACGAGCGACCGCCGACCTTCTGACGTGGTGGGCTGAGATGGCCGAGACCGACGCGGAGGACTTCGCGCGCATCACCAAGTGGCTCGAGCACGACCTGGGCGGCACGGTCGTGCACATCGAGCGCCAGGCGCGGTGGCGCCCCGCCTGGTGGGTCGCCCTCGAACGTGACGGCGAGGAGCTGTCGCTGTACGTGCGCGGTGACCGGCTCGACTCGCCGTCGGCGTTCTCGTTGGAGCACGAGCGCGTGTTCCAGACGATGCTCTCGGAGCGCGGGATCCGCGTCCCGCGCGTGTACGGCTGGCACGACGCCGACCCGAAGGCGTACGTCACCGAGCGCGTCCCGGGCACCGACAACTTCGAGGGCGTCTCCGACGACGAGCGCCGCGCCGCGATGGAGGACTACGTCGACATCCTCCTCGAGATGCACCAGCTCGACGTGACCCCGTTCTCCGACGCCGGGATCGTGCGTGCGGCGCGGCCCGAGGAATCGCACCTCGTCGGGCTCGAGCGCTTCACCCGGCAGGCGTACCGCGAGGAGAAGAAGCGTCCCGACCCGTTCCTCGAGTTCGCGCTCGCGTGGCTCGGGCGCAACACGCCCGACAACCCGGGGCGCGAGGCCGCGATCGTGTGGGATGCAGGGCAGCTCCACCACGAGCACGGGCGCATCACCGCGATGCTCGACCTCGAGTTCGGCCACATCGGCGATCCGTTGTCGGACCTCGCCGCGCTCTGGGTGCGCAACCCCTTCATCCCGTTCGGCGACGTCGCCGCGCTCATGCGGCGCTACCAGGAGCGCAGCGGCACACCGCTCGACATGGAAGCGGTCCACTGGCACTACATCCTCTGGGCGCTGTCGAACCGGCTCGAGTTCCACTCGGTGCTCGCCGATCCGGTGGAAGGCAGCGACTACATGCTGAACCTCCACTGGTGCGTGGAGACCGACTTGATGGCGCTCGAGGGCATCGCCACGACCGTGGGCGTAGAACTGACCGAGGTGGAGGAGATCACGGCGCCGCCGTCCGCCTACGCGCCCGCGCACCGCCACCTCACCCGCGCGCTCGAGAGCACTCCCGTGGCCGATCGGGTCGAGCGGTACCGATTGCGCATGTCGGTGCGCCTCGCCCGACACCTCGAACGCGTCGACGAGATCGGCGCGGCGGTCGTCGACGCCGACCTCGACGACATCGCACGCCTGGTCGGTCACCGACCCGCCGACTGGGCGACCGGCGAGGTCGAGCTCGAGCAGTTCGTGCTCGCCGACGACGGCGCGCACGACGATGAGCTCGTGACCCTGTTCCACCGTCGTCTGCACCGCGCCCGCATGCTCAACGGCCCGCCCGGGTCGTGGATCACCCAGCACCGCGACGCGCCGCAGCCGAGCCTCTGATCCGTCGTCGAGCCCACCGGAGAAGGGACCGTCGCGTGCCGATCGACATCACTCCCCATCTCGATCCCTCGTCGTGTGCCGTCGTGAACATGGAGTGCCAGGAGAACCTGATCGGCGCGAGCTCCGTGCTCCCAGGTCTCGCGAAGGCGGCCGAGGAGGTCGGCCTCGTCGCGAACTGCGCCGCGCTGTTCGACGCAGCGCGGCGGGTGGGCACGCGCATCTACTACTGCCTCGACACTCGTCGTCCCGACGGGTTCGGGCGTGCGAACAACACGCTCGTGCACCGGCGCATGGCGAGTGACAGCGCGCGCGAGACGGGATGGAGCGGGGGCCACGGGCCCGTCGTCGCGCCCCTCAGCCCGCACCCCGAGGACGTCGTGATCCCGCGCGAGCAGGGCCTCACCGGCTTCTTCGGGACCGGGCTCGACGCGTACCTGCGCAACACCGGCGTGCACACGGTGATCGTCACCGGGGTGTCGCTCAACATCGCGGTGCTGGGCACCGCGATCGAGGGGATGAACCTCGGCTACCAGGTGATCGTGCCGAACGACTGCACCGCGAGCGATCCACCCGAGTACGCCGACATCGCGCTCCGCTACACCGGGCGCAACATCGCGTTGGTCGCGCCGTCCGCGGCGATCGTCGAGCACTGGAACGCGCTGCCCGCCGCCTGACCACGAGCCGTTGCCCGGTACAAGCGGCACACGTACTGTGGGCCGCATGGACGAGACCAGCCCGATCCTCGACCTGCCGGATCTCGACCTGCCGGATCTCGACCTGGTGGTGCGCGGCGGACGGGTCGTCGACCCGTCGCAGGACATCGACGGCATGCTCGACGTGGGCGTCGTCGACGGTCGGATCGCCGCACTGGCGCCTGACCTCCCGACCGCACCCACGACCGAGGTCGTCGACGCGGCCGGTGCGATCGTGACTCCCGGTCTGGTCGACCTCCACACGCACGTGTTCGCACACGCGACCGGCTTCGGGCTCGACGTCGACGACGCCGGCGTGAACGCCGGCGTCACGACCATCGTCGACATGGGCAGCACCGGCACGTGGTTCTTCCCGACCTTCAAGGCCTACGTGATCGACACCGCGGCCACCGACGTCGTCGCGTTCTTGATGATGGGGTACGTCGGCGCGACGTGGCGAGTGGGCGGCCCGGCGATCCTCAACCCCGACTGGGCCGATGCGCAGTCGCTCGCCGTCGTGCACGAGCAGTTCCCCGACCTCGTGCGCGGGTTCAAGACCTGGGGTGAATCGGGCTCCACCTCCTTGTGGGGGTACCGGTTCCTGCACATGGGTCGCGAAGCGGGCGACATCACCGGGCTCCCCCTCTACATCCACACCGGCGAGCTGTACCCGGTCGACGAGTCGAACCGTCCCGACCCCGCGACGATCATGCCCGAGGTGCTCGCCAACGCGAAGCCGGGCGACGTGCTCGGGCACTGCTACTCCGCGATGCCCGACGGCATCCTCGGTGGTGCCGACGGTCCGAGCCCCGAGCTGCTCGACGCGGTCGCATCTGGCGTGCGCCTCGATGTGGGGCACGGCATCAACTTCTCGTTCGAGGTGGCGAAGAGGATGATGGACGGCGGCGCGCTCCCGTTCACCATCAGCTCCGACTGCCACGCGTCGCTCGCGGGCATGCACGACGACACGACGTGCAGCTACAGCCTCGTCGGCACGATGTCGAAGCTGCTCGCGCTCGGCATGGACCTCACCGACGTCGTGCGGTGCTCGACGCAGCACCCGGCGATCGTGATCGGCAAGGACGACGAGATCGGCACGTTGCGCGTCGGCACCCGCGCCGACGTGACCGTGCTCGAGCCCCGGCGGGAGCCGTGGACGTTCGTCGATCCGTGCGGCGGCACGCTCGACGCCGCCGAACGGCTGGTGCCGACCATGGTGCTGCGCGCGGGACGGCCCATCGCGCCGAGCGGTCGCATGTTGCGCGACGTGCTCGTGCCCGCCGACCGCGGCGAGGAGCACCTTGCAGTTGCCGTCGGCGGTCACCCCCGGTGAGCGACGACGACGCAGCACCCGCGGCCGCCCAGCGGCCGCTCCCGGTGGTGACGCGCACGACCGAGGCGTTCTGGACCGGCGGCGCGGCGGGCGAGCTGCGCATCCAGCGCTGCCAGACCTGCGGGTACTGGATCCACCCACCGGTCGGCTTCTGTCCCGCGTGCGAGTCGCGCGACACCGCACCCGAGGCGGTGTCGGGCCTCGCGACGGTTGCATCGTGCACCGTGAACCACCAGGCATGGGAGCCCGGGCTCGAGGTGCCCTACGTGCTCGCGCTCGTCGAGCTCGACGAGCAGGCCGACGTGCGGCTCGCGACCAACGTCGTCAACTGCGACGTCGACGACGTGCACATCGGCATGCGCGTGCAGGTGCTCTTCGAGCAGCACGACGACGTGTGGGTCCCCCTGTTCCAACCAGCGCGAGTTCCCTGATGCGTGACCCGGTGTTGGAGAAGGAGGTCGCGATCAGCGGCATCGGGCAGTCGGCGGTGACGCGCGGCACCGACCGGTGGCCCATCGACCTCACCATCGACGCGTGCATGGAGGCGATCGCCGATGCCGGGCTCACGCGCGCCGACATCGACGGCGTCGCCACGTGGCCGGGCGGTGGCAGCGAGACGTCGGGCTTCTCCCCCGTGGGTGCCGGGCAATTGCAAGACGCGATGCGCCTGGAGGTGGGTTGGTACAACGGCACCGGCGAGACGTCGGGCCAGCTCGGCGCGATGTTCAACGCGATCGGGGCGATCGTGTCGGGGATGGCACGCCACGTGCTCGTGTTCCGCACGGTCTACGAGGCCCAGGCTCGCAAGGTCACACCGTTCGCCAACGCGATGGCGCGATCGAACACCCGCGTCGAGGGGCCCCACGCCTGGTACGCGCCGTACTTCGCGCTCGCCGCCGCCAGCCAGCAGGCGCTCTACTTCGCGCGCTACATGCACGAGACGGGTGCCACCGACGAGCAGGTGGCACAGATCGCGCTCAACGGGCGGCGCAACGCCGCATTGAACCCGAAGGCGATCTACCGCGACCCGCTCACGATGGACGACTACCTGAACAGCCGCTGGATCTCCACGCCCCTGCGGCTCTTCGACTGCGACGTGCCGTGCGACGGCTCGACCGCGATCGTGCTGTCGCGCCGCGACCTCGCGCTCGATCTGCCCAACCCGATCGTGCGCGTGGAAGCCGTCGGTTCCGCGCTGCGGGACCGGAACTCGTGGGCGTCGGTGCGCAACCTCGCCACGCAGGCAACGCCGTCACCCGCCGCGATGATGTGGAGCCGCACCGACCTGAAGCCGGGCGACGTCGACGTCGCCGAGCTCTACGACGGCTTCAGCTTCCACTCGCTCGCGTGGCTGGAGTCGTTCGGCTTCTGCGAGCGCTACGAGGCGCCGGCGTTCGTCGAAGGCGGGGAGCGCATCGCGCTCGACGGCGAGCTGCCGATCAACACGAGCGGCGGTCAGCTCTCGGCCGGCCGGCTCCACGGGTACGGCCAGGTGCACGAGGCCTGCGTGCAGCTGTGGGGTCGCGCCGGTGAGCGTCAGGTGCCGAACGACCCGCAGGTCGCCGTCACCTCCACCGCCGGCGGCCCGCTCGCGGGCTGCATCCTGCTCGTGCGCGAGTAGTCGAGGCGGTCAGCCCCAGGCGCCGACCGTGCGGAACGAGAAGATCCCGGCGTTCTCCGGGATCGCGTCGATCGGCACACCGAGCGCGGCGTAGGTCGGTGCGTCGATCTGCTCCGCGACCTTGGCGAGGAGGTCACCGTCGAGGTTGCACTCACGGATCACGTTGCCCCCGACCATGTCGCGCACGATGCCGGGCTCGACCTCGCTGAACACGTAGCGCAGCTGGAGGTGCGTGGTGGGCTCCTCGCCGGCACCGTGCGGCTTCCACGTTCCCTCGGGGTGCGGGAAGTCGCGGCCCCAGCACACGTTGCGCGCGTACCCCTCGTCGATCGCGCGGTGTGCCTCGAACGGCGCGAGGAAGCTGGCGCCGATGAGCACGTTCGACGCGCAGTACTCACTCGGCCGGTTCGGGCAGTAGTAGGGCTTGTCGGGGTCGCGCAGCTGCGGGTACTGCAGGTAGACGGAGTCGTACTCCGACATGGTCTCGCGCCACCAGTCGCCCGGCTGCTCGGTGAACATCACGCGCAGGGTGGGGTGACGGTGGAACACCCCACCGAAGATCATCCGGTACAGGGCCCGCCGGTTCGCCGCGCCACCGCCCTCGAACTGGAAGTACCAGAACTCGTTCAGGTCGGCGGGATCCGCGGCGCCGCCGGAGTGCGACGCGAGCAGCATGTCGTTGGCCGCGCACGCCGACCAGAACGGCTCCCATGCAGGATCGTCGTAGTGCAGCAATTCCGGACGCGGCGCAGGGAAGTTGATCCCAGCGAACCCGGCCTCGGCGGCCCACTCGACCTCCCGTACCGCGGCGGGGATGTCCCACATGGGGACCTGGGCGAGCGCGAGGAAACGATCCGGTGCCACCGACACCGCGTCGGCGAGCCATGCGTTGTAGATGTGCTGGCCCTCTGCCGCGAGGTCGGCACCCTCGTTGCGAGCACCCGCGAAGTTCGCACCGAACGGCAGTGGCTCGAAGTTGGTGCTGCCCTGGAAGAGGATCTCGGCCGCGATCCCGTCGCGGTCCATCTCGGGGATCCGCGGCTCGATGCGCGAGTGGTACGCCGCGTCGAGCGTGTCGAGGATCTCCGGGTAAGCGCCACCGGGGATCTCCCTCACCATGGTGAGGGTCATCTCGCGGATCGCGTCCCGCATCGCGGCGAACTCGTCGTAGGCCTCGAGGTGCTCGTGCGGGCAGTACTCCCGCATCTCGCTCAACAGCGGGCTGATGTGGCCGTCGGTCGACACGATCACCGCCCGGTCGTCGGCCTGCGCGCGCTGCTCCGTCATTCGCGATCCTCCTGCATCGATTGCCGAGCCGGTTCCGTCGACCGTCAGGACCAGAGGCTGACGGTGCGGAACGCGAACACGCCGTGGTTGTCGGGGATCTCGTCGATCGGCTCGGCGAGCTCCGCGTAGGTCGGTGCGTCGATCTGCTCTGCAACCTTGGCGAGGAGATCGCCGTCGAGGTTGCACTCACGGATGACGTTGCCACCCACCATGTCGCGCACGAGCTCGGGCTCGACCCCGTTGAACGCGAAGCGCAATTGCAGCCGGGTGATCGGCTCCTCGTCGGCCCCATGTGGCTTCCAGGTTCCCTCGGGGTGCGGGAAGTCACGGCCCCAGCACACGTTGCGCGTGTACCCGTCGTCGATCGCCTGCCGCGCTTCGAACGGTGCGAGCGCGCTGGCGCCGATCAGCACGTTGCTCGCCGCGTACTCGCTCGGCAGCTTCGGGCAGTAGTACCAGCGGTCGGGATCCTTGAGCTGCGGGTAGTGGCCGTGCACGGAGTCGTACTCCCGGATCGTCTCCGTCCACCAGTTCCCGGGCTGCTCGGTGTACATCACCTTCAGGTTCGGGTGGCGCTCGAACACGCCGCCGAAGATCAGGCGGTACAGCGAGCGGCGGTTCCCCGATCCCGCGCCCGCGCCCTCGAACTGGAAGTACCAGAACTCGTTGAGGTCCTCCATGTTGACCGCGCCGCCCGAGTGCGAGGCGAGCAGCATGTCGTTGGCCTCGCACGCCGACCAGAAGGGCTCCCACGCCGGATCGTCGTAGTGGGTGAGCTCGGGTCGCGGCGCGGGGAAGTTCACGCCGCGGAAGCCCGCCTCCGCAGCCCACTCCACCTCGCGCACGGCCTCGTCGATGTCCCAGATCGGCACGTGTGCCAGGCCGAAGAAGCGCTCGGGCGCGATCGACATCGCGTCGGCGAGCCAGCGGTTGAAGATGCGCTGACCCTCGAGTGCGAGGTCGGCGCCCTCGTTGCGTGCGCCGCCGAACGTCGCGCCGAACGGCATCGGCTCGAAGTTCGTGCTCCCGTGGAAGATCATCTCGGTCGCGATCCCGTCACGGTCCATCTCGGGGATCCGGGGCGCGAGCTGTCCGTGGTAGTCGGCGTCGATCGTGTCGAGGATCTCCTGGTACGAGCCACCGGGCATCTCGCGCACCTGGTACAGCACCGCGTCGCGGATCATGGGACGCAGCGCAGCGAACTCGTCGTAGGGCTCGAGCAGCGACTGCGGGCAGTAGCTGCGCATGTCGCTGAGGAGCGGGCTGATGTGCCCGTCCGTGGAGACGATCACCGCTCGGTCGTCCATGCTCACGTTCGTCATCGCTGGCTCCCCGGGTGTACGACGCCGTCGGGCGGCTGGGTAGGCCCGACTGGCGCCCTGATGGCACTGATGCCAAAATAACAGAGCTGACACCGAGGCGTCGTGCGAGACACGGGCACTGGTGGCAGACACGTCACCCACGCCGATTCCGGCTCTTGACGGAAACGGCATTTCCGGCTGGACTGCCGGCGCTCGACCACGCGGCACGACGTCGCGTGCAACACACTCAACGGGGGGAACCGTCGATGTCGGAAGCACGATCGTCGCACGCGGGACGACGGGGTTGGTGGGCGGTGTGCCTCGCCGCCGCCCTCGTGGGGAGCGCACTGTTCGTCCTCCCCGCGGGTGGCGCGACCAAGGAGGCGGCCACCTCCACGACATGTGCCGATCCGTCGGGCAGCGTCAACGTCGGCCTGTCGTACTTCGGGAACCTCGAGCAACAGCTCGAGGGCATCAACGAGGAGCAGGCTGCGCTCACGCCGGCCGCGCAGGCGATCATCGACAACTACAAGGCCGGCATCGCCGCGCTGAACGCGGAAGGCGGCCTCGCCGGCTGTCAGGTGAAGCCCGTCATCCACAACTTCCCGGCGCAGTCGCAGGACTTCAACCAGACCACCTCCACCGAGTGCGCCGCGTTCACCCAGGACGCCAAGGTGGTCGCGGTGTTCACCGCCGCCTACGAGACCCGTGTCGCGCTCGACTGCTTCGCGAAGGCGAAGACCCCGCTGTTCCAGATGGGTGGCGTCTACGCGCCGACCTGTGCCGACTACGAGAAGTACGCGGGCTACCTCTACAGCCCCGACGGCCTCGCGTCGTGCCGGTACAGCAACTTCGTGCCGCTCTGGGACAAGGCCGGGTTGTTCCCGAAGGGCGCCAAGGTCGGGATCGTGGTGTTCGACGACGGCTCCGGGCAGGGGAAGTTCATCGCCGACAAGGTGTACACGCCCGCGCTCAAGAAGATCGGCGTGCCCACGACGTCGTTCTCGTTCCCCGGTGTGCTCAACACGGTCTCGGGCGGCGACGCGTCGCAGGTCGCGATCAAGAACGGTGTCCTCAAGTTCAAGGCCGAAGGCGTGAACGTCGTGCTCTTCACGCCCTCCGGGAGCCAGGCGTCGTCGTTCTTCATCCCACCGGCAGCCGCCCAGGGCTTCTTCCCGTCGTACGGGCTCGCCAGCTTCGACGGCCTGAACATCGTCCAGGCAGTCGGGAGCGACACGCTGAAGAAGGCGGTGGCGGTCTCGTGGCTCTTCTCGAACCTGCCGCTGAGCGACCAGCAGGCGCTGCCCACCAACTCGGCGGTCGAGAAGTGCGCCGCGTGGTCGCAGCCGAGCCAGACCACGCTCACCGGGTCGTCGACCTACTGCGACTTCCTCAACATCCTGCAAGCGGCGTTCAAGGGCCAGAAGGACACCTCACCCGCCTCCCTGAAGAAGGGCATCGAGGCGTTGGGGACGAGCTTCACGTCGTCGATGACCTACGACGGCGCCACGAAGTTCGGGGCCGGCGACTACGACGGCGTGACGGTTGGACAGGTGCTCGTCTGGGACCCGACGACGAAGACGTTCGTGTACGCGAAGAAGGGCCAGAAGGCCGTCACGATTCCCTGAGGCCGGGGTGCTCGACCGCGAGCCCCACCACGAGCCGTCGGTGGAGATCGCTCAAGAGCTGGGCGGCGCCGCGCGCACGCGCGGCGTCGCCATCGGCCACCGCGTGCGCGATCGCGTCGTGCGCCTCGCGCAAGCCGGCGAGGAACTGTGCGGTCGCGACCGGCGCGGCCTGATCGTCCTGCCCGAGTGCGCGCACCTTCGTCCACACGAGCTCGCTCATCGTCGCGGAGAAGAGCGCGAGCGCGGGGTTGGCCGACAGCTCACCGAGCCGCCGACCGAACTCGGCGGCGAGCCACACGCCGTCGCCGAGCGTGACGACCCCGTTCCCCCACGACGCCTCCGTGAACTCGAGGAAGGCGGCGCGCGCGTGGACGTCGGGGTTGTCGGCCGCCAACGCCGCCACCGCCGGTGACGTGATCCGCGACACCTCGTCGAGGTGATCGGTCGTCGCGCCCTGCTGACGGAGCAGGAGCGACGCGGCGCGCGCGACCGTGTGCACGGACGGCGTGGCGGCGAAGAAGCCGCCGCTGTTCCCGCGCCGCACCGTGACGAGGCCGTCGGTCTGGAGCATCCGGATCGCCTGGCGCAGGGTGGGTCGGCTCACGCCGAAGCGCGCCACGAGGTCGTCTTCGGAGCCGATGAGCTCGCCGTCGGCGTAGCCGTCGAGGATCGCTTCGCGCAGCTCGTCGGCGACGGACATCGCGAGGGTGCCCCGCGCGGCCCCTTCGTCGTACTTCGGCAGTGCCGGCACGGGCGCAGTCTGCCAGGCCGCGCCCGACGGGACGAGACCGGGAGCGCGGCTCAGTCCCGCTGCTTGCTGGCCGCCTTCTTGCTGGCGGCCTTCTTGCTGGCGGGCTTCTTGCTGGCGGGCTTGGCGCGGCTGGGCGCGACGCGGGGCGGCTCGTCGGGCATCTTCGGGTACACCGGCGGCCAGGGCGCGTCCGAGAGGCCGGCGGCGCGGTCGCGCTCGTGCAGCGCGAGCAGCGGCTCGAGCGACTGCGGCACGTCGTTCATCGCCGCCCACGGGTCGGGATCCTTCGCGAGCCGGTCGGGCAGGGTCGCCAAGGTGAGGTCGTCGGGATGGATGTCGTCGAGCTCGTCCCAACGGAACGGCGTCGACACCTGCGCGCCAGGGCGTGAGCGCACCGACCACGCTCCGAACACCGTCTTGTGCGGGGCGTTCTGGTTGTAGTCGACGAACACCCGCTCGCCGCGCTCCTCCTTCCACCATGCGGCGGTGACCAAGTCGGGACGACGCCGTTCGAGCTCGCGCGCGATCGCGACCGCTCCGTGACGCACGTCGTAGGAGTCCCAGCGCGGCTCGAGCCGCACGTACACGTGCACACCGCGGTTGCCGGTGGTCTTCGCGTAGCTGGCGATGCCGAGCTCGTCGAACAGCGTGTGCAGCTCGACCGCGGCGGCGCGGATGTCGGCGAAGTCGGTGCCGGGCTGGGGATCGAGATCGATGCGCAGCTCGTCGGTGTGCGCGGGGTCGGCCGCGAGCGACGGCCAGGGGTGGAACCCGAGGCACCCGATGTTCACGGCCCACGCCACGTGGGCGAGGTCGGCGACCACCATCGCGTTCGACGTGGTGCCGTTGGGCGTGCTCACGATCGTCGTCTCCAACCACTTCGGCGCCGACGTCGGCACGCGCTTCTGGAAGAACGACGAGCCCTCGGCGCCGTCGGGGAACCGCTGCAACATGGTGGCCCGGCCGCCCATCGTGCGCATGAGCGGCTCGGCCACGCGCAGGTAGTGGTGCACGAGGTCGAGCTTGGTCTCGCCGTGCTCGGAGAAGAAGACCTTCGTCGGACTCGAGATGGTGACGTCGCGTCCGTCGATCTCGAGCACCGTCTCGTCGCCCTTGGCCACCGTGTCACGGTAGTGGGAGCGCCGAAGCGGTGACTGCGACCTGCGTCAGCCGCTCGCCACCCACGCCGCGTAGTTGGCAACGTCCCACAGCTCGGCGAGTGGCAGTCCGGTGACGAAGCCGAGCGTCTGCGGGAAGCCCTGCCAGTCGTCGTAGAACTCGAAGCGCGTGATCTTCCCCGCG
>DASUMF010000111.1:0-5032 GCA_036277835.1 Acidimicrobiia bacterium | reverse complement strand
CGCCGGGACATGCGGCCTCGTCGTCGACGTGGAGGACAACCGGGTCGTCCGAGCGATCGGCGACGTCGACAACCCGCTGACGCGCGGGTTCTCCTGCCCGAAGGGACGCCACATCGGCGACTTCCTCAGCGCGCCTGACCGCTACCGCACCTCCATGAAGCGCGTCGGCGACACGCACGAGCCGATCGAGGTCGGCGCGGCGATCGAAGAGATCAGCGTGCGGCTGCGCGACATCATCGAGGAGCACGGCCCGAACTCGGTCGCGTTCCTCAGCGGGACGCAGGCCGCGTTCGCGACGTTGACCGGTCCGTTCGCGGGTGCGTGGTGGCGCACCATCGAGTCGCGCAAGTCGTTCAGCACGATGACGATCGACCAGTCGGCGATGTGGGTGGTCGACGGACGGATGGGCATGTGGGCGGCGGGCCGCCAGGACTTCGACACCGCCGACGTGTGGATGCTCGTGGGCACCAACCCGATCGTGTCGCTCCAGGGCGGCGAGTTCACCGGCTTCCCGACCCACGACCCGCTGCGCCGTCTACACGATGCGAAGCGGCGCGGCCTGAAGCTCATCGTGGTCGACCCGCGGCGCACGGAGGTCGCAGCGCAGGCCGACATCCACCTGCAGCTCCGACCGGGCACCGACGTCGCGCTGTTCGCGGCGCTGCTCCACGTGCTGCTCCGCGACGGACGCCAGGACGACGCGTTCGTGTCGCGATGGGTCGACGGCCTCGACGACCTCCGTGCTGCAGTCGCGCCGTGGACGCCGGAGCTCGCGGCGGCGCGTTGCGACGTGCCGATCGCCGACATCGAGGCCGCGGCGCGCATGTTCGGCGAAGCGACCCGCGGGATGGCGCTCTCCGGCACCGGCCCCGACATGGGCCCCGACTCCAACCTCGCCGAGCACCTGATCCGGTCGCTGAACGTGGTCTGCGGCCGGTACCCGCAGGAAGGCGAGCCCACCGCGGGCAAGGCCGTGCTCGGCTCGCCGAAGTCGCCCCCCGGGATGGCGATCGGGCCCGACCGGACCTGGGAGCGCGGCTATCAGAGCCGGCTCGGCTTCGGGACGCTGAAGCGCGAGCTGCCGACCGGCTCGCTGCCGGCCGAGATCCTCGAGCCCGGGCCCGACCGGGTGCGTGCGCTGTTCGTGTCGGGATCGAACCCGGCCGCCGCGATCCCCGACCAGGACCTCGCGATCCGCGCCCTGTCGGAGCTCGAGCTCCTCGTCACGGTGGACCCGTACCCCACCGAGACGGCGAAGCTGGCGCACTACGTGATCGCACCGGTGATGCACCTCGAGCGACCCGACCTCACGCGCCCCTACGAGCAGCAGTTCGAGGAGCCGTTTGCGATGTACACGCCCGCGATCGTCGACGCACCGCCCGACACCATCGACGACTGGGAGTTCTGGCTGCGCCTCGCGTGGGCGGGCGGTCACACCGTGAGCTTCGCCGGCCGCGACTACCCGCCCGGCTCGCCGCTGCCGACGACCGACGAGCTGCTGGCGTCGATGGCCACGCGCGGACGCGTGTCGTTCGACGAGGTGAAGACGCACCCGCACGGCAAGATCTACGACCACCTCGAGCCGCCGGTGGTGGGCCCACCGACCGAGGGCGCCGAGGGACGGTTCGCCCTGTTGGCCCCCGACGTGGCCGACGAGCTCGCGACCGCGTTCGCCACCGAGCCGGTCGACGACGCCGAACGACCCTTCCGCCTCGTGGTGCGGCGCACGAAGGAGACGCTCAACTCGCTGGGAACCCGGGTGCGCGGGCTCCCTCGTCACCCCTACAACCCGTGCTTCGCCAACGCGCAGGACCTCGACGCACTCGGGCTCGCGCCCGACTCGTTGGTCACCATCAGCTCCGCCCACGGCAGCATCCGTGCCGTCGTGCAACCCGATCCCACGTTGCGTCGCGGGGTGCTCTCGATGACCCACGGCTTCGGTGGGCTCCCCGGCGACGACGACCCGCTGCTCCACGGCGCGAGCACGTCGCGGCTGTTGAGCGTGTCGAGCGGCGCGCAGTCGATCAGCGCGATGCCGCACATGTCGGCGATCGCGGTGTCACTGACACGGGCCGACGACACGCCTCCCGCCTGAGGACCACCCGCACGCGTACGCTGCGACGTCATGGAGCCAGGCTGGACGATCGACATCGACGCGGTGGGTGACCCCGCGACCGCGGAGGTCGGGTTCGACGATCAGCTCGCGGCCTTCGAGCGCGCGCTCGAGCCCTACAGCGGTGCGGTGGCGGCGAGCGAGGCGCGCGACCGCTACGGCGCCCGCTTCTCGCTCGACACCACGAGCATCAACCCGGTCGAGGTCCTCGAAGAGGGCCTGTCGGTCTTCCACGACGCCGCGATCGACGCGGGGCTCCCCGCCTGGCAGATCGTGAGCTGCGAGATCCTCACGTACGACGAGGACGAGGCGACCAGCGCCGACGACGACTGACGCGCTGCGGCGTCGTCGCGGCCTTTGACGGGCCCGTATCGGTGCGCCAACCTGACTCCGTTCGAACGGAGCGAACGAGGGCGAGGAGGCTCCCGATGAAGGCCATCGACGTGCGCGTCGACGTGAGTGAGGCCGTCGCCAGCGGCGAGCAGCTGGAGATCGCGGCGACGGTCACGCTCCCCGACCCCGGCACGCCGGTGCAGCCCGTCGCGCTGTTCGGCTACCCAGGGGGCGGATACAACCGCCACTACTACGACCTCCACCTCGACGAGGGGCCCAACTACAGCCAGGCGGAGTACCACGCCCAGCGCGGGTTCGTGTTCGTGGCCATCGACCACCTCGGTGTCGGCGACAGCAGCATGACCGCGCGCACGCTCGACTACGACGCGGCGGCGCGTGGCAACACGGCGGCCGCGGCCCACATCTTCGCCCGCCTCGTCGACGGGTCGCTCGACGCCGCAATCGACCCGTTGCCATTGCGCGCCAAGGTGGCGATGGGGCAGTCGTTCGGTGGCTTCATGCTCACGATCGCGCAGGGCCACGAGCCGTTCTTCGACGGCGTCGCGCTGCTCGGCTGGAGCGGGATCGAGACACAGCCCCCCTGGCCGAAGGACCTCTCGATGGAGGACATGCTCTCTGGCAACATCGGCAACGGCCTCGACCACCCGATGCGCCCGGTGTTCCACTGCGACGACGTGCCGGATTCGATCGTGATCGCCGACATGACGAAAGAGGACACCGGCGGCTCGCTCGCCGCGTGGAGCACGAACGGCATGCCCGGCGGTCCCGCGCTGGTCGCCGAGCGCGGCCCACTCGGACCCGGCGTCGTGGCCGTCGAGGCGGCCGCGATCGACGTGCCGGTGCTCGTGGTCAGCGGGGAGATCGACGTGATCGCCGCTCCGCGCGAGGAACCCACCGCCTACTCGTCGTCACCGGACATCACGGTGTGCGTGTACCCACGCATGGCGCACATGCACAACTTCGCAACCACTCGCCACCAGCTGTGGGACCGGATCGAGCACTGGGCGCGTGGGATCGAGGCGCGCGCCTGACGCTCAGGACGAAGCCTTCGCCGTCGGGGGCCGCGGGACCAAGCAGCGTCGGGTTGGTGGATTTCCGCGTCGGCGCGCCACCATGGGCCGACGACAAGGACCCGGCAGTGACGATCGAGGCGATGAGCAACCACGGCGACCCCCCCGCCGACGGCAACGGGCACGACACCGCGCAGCTTCCACTGAGCGTCACCGATCCCAAGGTGCACGCGCGCCGGTGGTGGATCCTCACCGTGCTGTGCCTCAGCCTCGTGATCGTGTTCGTGGGGAACTCGAGCCTCAACGTGGCCATCCCGACGTTGTCGCGCGACCTGCACGCGAGCGAGTCGCAGTTGCAGTGGGTCGTTGCCGTGTACTCGCTGGTGTTCGCCGGGTTGCTGTTCACCACCGGTGCGATCGGCGACCGCTACGGCCGCAAGGGCGCGTTGCAGTTCGGCCTCTTCGTGTTCCTGCTCGGCACCACACTCGGCGCGCTTTCGTCCGACATGACGCAGCTCATCGCCAGCCGGGCGGTGATGGGCGTGGGCGCGGCCTTCATCATGCCGTCGACGCTCTCGATCCTCGTGAACGTCTTCAACGACGAGGAACGCACGCGCGCGATCGCGATCTGGGCGAGCCTCACGGGTGCTGCCGGGATCATCGGGCCGGTGGCCAGCGGCTTCCTGATCGGTCACTTCTGGTACGGCTCGGTGTTCCTCGTCAACATCCCGATCGTGGTCACCGCGCTCGTCTCCGGGTGGATCCTGGTGCCGAGGTCGCGCGACCCCGAGGAGGCCCCGCTCGACCCGATCGGCGCGATCCTGTCGATCATCGGGATCGTCTCGCTCGTCTACGGCCTGATCGAGGGGCCCGACAAGGGCTGGTCGAGCACCTCCACCCTCGCCGCGTTCGGCATCGCCATCGTTGCGCTCGCGCTGTTCGTCGCCTGGGAGTTGCACCACGACGAGCCGATGCTCGACATGCACTACTTCCGCAACCCCGCCTTCAGCACCGGCGTCGGCGGGATGATCCTCGTCTTCCTCTCGCTCTACGGCGTCTTCTTCCTGATGACGCAGTACTTCCAGCTCGTGCTCGACTACTCGGCGCTGTCGGCATCCGTGCGCTTCATCCCACTCGCGCTCACGATCCTGTTGCTGTCGCCGCGTACGCCCGCGCTCAGCGACCGTTTCGGCGCGCGCACGGTCGTCGCGTTCGGGATGGGCCTCATCGCAACATCGATGCTCCTGGTGCAGACGCTCGGCGTCGACACCAGCTACTGGCAGGCGTTGCTCACGATCCTGCCGCTCGCCGCGGGAATGGCGCTGGCGATGTCGCCCATGACCGCGTCGATCATGTCGGCAGTCCCCGACCGGCGTGCCGGCTCGGGCTCCGCCACCAACGACGCGACGCGTGAGCTCGGCGCCGCACTCGGTGTCGCCATCCTCGGCAGCATCGCGGCGTCCGTGTACCGGAGCTCGCTCGCACCCGCCTTGCACTCCCTGCCGAAGAGCATCGACAGCCGCGCCGACTCGTCGATCTCGGGAGCGGTGCAGTC